>NZ_JBEXLR010000087.1:0-28187 GCF_040610095.1 Micromonospora sp. NPDC004540 | reverse complement strand
GCGGGCCGGCCCGGCTCAGTCCAGGTCGACCCGGGCCACGCCCGTCGCGGTCAGGCTGCCCAGCCAGAGGCGCCGCCCGTGCTGCCGCACGCCGGTGACCATCGGGTACGCCCCGCTCGGGCCGTGCAGCGTGCGCAGCACCCGCCCCGTTCCGTCCACCAGCGCGACCAGCCCGTAGCGGCGGGGCTGCGGCTGCACCGCCCCCGGTAGCAGGGCGACGAGCTGGCGCACCCGGGGATGGGGCAGCAGCCTCTCCATGATCGGCAGTCGGGGGCTGGGGAGCGCGATCCAGTAGGTGCCGTCGCCGACCGCCGAGACGTTGTCGGGGTAGGCCGGCAGGTCGGCCAGCACGGTGGCCCGGCCGTCGGGCAGGTCCACCCGGAGCAGCCGGTGGGTGGCCGTCTCGACCAGCATCAGCGCGGACTCGTCCGGGGTGAGCGCCACCCCGTTGGGGAAGTAGAGCCCGCTCGCCACCACCTCGGTGCGCCCGGTCCGCCGGTCGTACGCCAGCACCCGGCCGTTGGGCCGGTGCTCCAGCAGGTCCCGCTTCCAGTGCGAGAGCGGGAACCGGTCCGACGAGTCGGTGAAGTAGATCGTGCCGTCCCGGGCCACCGCGGCGTTGTCCGCCAGGTGCACCGGCGGCCCCGTGCCGGTCAGCTCGTGCACCGCCCCGTCCGGCGTGACCCGCAGCAGCCCCCGGTAGGCGTCGCAGACCACCAGCCCGCCGTCGACCGGGTCCAGCTCGATGCCGAGCGGCCGGCCACCGGTCTCGGCGAGCAGCGTGGGGCGGGTGCCGGCCGGGGCGTCCACGGGCCACCACCAGAGCCGGCCGTCCTCGTCGCCGCTGACCACCCGGCCGTCCGGGTCGACCAGCACGTCCTCCGGACCGTGCGCGCCCTCGGGCAGCGGCAGCAGGTCGGCCCGGTCCAGCCGGACGTCGGTGGGGGCCCACGGCCCGTCCAGCGGCGGTGGCACGGTTGCCGGCTCACGGACCGGCCGGATCAGCAGGGGCACGCGCGGGCGGGGGACGACCATCCGGCCATTCTTCCCCGCCGATGCCCCGGCCGGGAGTCCCCGCCGGCGTGTCCCGCCGCGGATCCGGCCCGCGCGGCGCCCTGCGGGATGACCCCGAGGCTGCTCAGGGTCGCCACCCGGGACCTACCCGGAACCCCCGCCGCGGACGGCCGGAACTGTCGGTGGTGGGGGATAGGTTCGGGGACATGGGAGACAGCGGCGACCGGTTCCACGTGGCGATGAGCGTGAGCGACCACGAGGTGGACCTGCGGCCGGTCGGCGAGATCGACATCGCCACCGTGGCGTCGTTCCGCGCCGCGCTCTGGGCGGCGCCGGCGCGGCCGGTGCTGCGGCTGGACCTGTCCGGGGTGCGGCTGCTCTCCGCCGCCGGGGTGCGCGCGCTGGTCGCCGCCCACCTGCGGGTGCGGGCCCGGGGCGGCGAGCTGGTGCTGGTCGACCCCGACCCGGTGGTCGCCCGGGTGCTGCGCGCCACCGGCCTGCACCGGGTGCTGCCGGTCCGCGAGTCGGCCCGGGAGCTGGTCACCTGCGCCGCGGCCTGACCGGCCGGACGCCGCAGGGCCGCCTGCGTGTCGCCGACGGCCCTGCCAACGGCCTGCGGGTCAGCGGACGCCGACCAGGTCCACCACGAAGACCAGCGTCTCGTTCGGCTTGATCACGCCACCGGCGCCCCGGGCGCCGTAGCCCAGGTGCGGCGGGATGGTCAGCCGGCGCCGGCCGCCGACCTTCATGCCGACCACGCCCTGGTCCCAGCCGGCGATGACCTGGCCGCCGCCGAGCGGGAACTCGAACGTGTCACCGCGGTTCCACGACGCGTCGAACTCGCGGCCGGTCGAGTGGGCCACGCCCACGTAGTGCACGTTGGCCAGCTGGCCGGGGCGGGCCTCCGGGCCGTCGCCGACCGTGATGTCCTCGATGACGAGATCGGCGGGCGGCGCGCCCTCGATCGGGCCAACCTCGGGCTTCTCCATGAGTGGGTCTCCTCGGTGCTGACAGGTGCGGTCCCCGTCGATCCTGCCGGATCGCGGCCGGCCGATACGCATTGGTCCCCGGCGCGGCGTGGCGGCGGGGACCGGTGGGCGGCACGAAGAGTGGCGGGCGCCGCCTCTCGGTGACGCCCGCCCGGTGGGTACGGCCCGCGGTGACCTCACTTCAGCCAGGGGAGCCGCTGGACGACGGGGAGCTTCGCCCAGGCCCGGCCGAGGCCGAGGGTGTCACCGGCGTTCACCAGGGCCAGGCCGGCCAGCAGGCCCGCGTAGATGAGGTGGTCGTCCATGAACGGGTTGTTCTCGGGGGGCAGCACGGCCGTCCACATCATCACCAGCAGGAGCCCGCCGGCGACGGCGGCGACCCGGGTGCCGATGCCGAGCAGCAGGGCGACGCCGATGCCGAGCAGGCCGAGCATGAACAGCCAGTCCGCCCATGCCGCGCCGGCGATCCCCTGGTAGAGCCCCTTGAACGGGCCGGCCGCGCCGAAGGTCAGGAAGCCCTTGGTCGGGCTGCCGCCGTTGAGCCAGGCGTTCTTCGCCGCGGTCTCGTGCCCGAGGCCGAACAGCTTGTCGAGGAAGGCCCAGAGGAACGTCCAGCCCAGGGCGATCCGCAGTCCGGCGAAGACGTAGCGGGTGGCCTTCCGTCGGGTGGTCCCGGCGTCCCGGGTGGTCTCGGCCGCCGGAGCGATGGTGTTGGCGGTGATCCGCTCGATCGTCGCGGTCATGGTCTCCACGTCCCTTCGTGTCCTCGCACCGCGCTTTCCGGTGGCACCTTCATTCCACTCCCGCCGGGCGCCGCGGAGCAGGGCCGACCGGTGCCCTCCGCACCGGGACCTTGGTCCCCTCCCGGCCCGGTCCGGTCGGCCCGCCGCGGCCTGCCGGCCGCCTCTGACCAGGGGTGCCGGCGCCCGCCTACCGTCGCCTGTGGAAGCACCGGGAGAGGGGGCCGTGATGCGGACATGGCAGGTGGGCGACGTGATGACCAGGGACGTCGCGACGGTGGCGGAGGAGACCCCGTACCGCGGGATCGTCGACGTGCTGGTCCGGCGGGGCGTCAGCGGCGCGCCGGTGGTGGACTCGTTCCGCCGGGTGCTCGGGGTGGTGTCCGAGGCGGACCTGCTGCACAAGGTGGAGTGGGCCGGGCACCCGGACGAGCGGCGGGTGTTCGAGGGGCGGCGTCGGCGTACCGCCCGGGAGAAGGCGGGCGCGCTGGTGGCGCGGGACCTGATGACCGCGCCGGCGGTGACCACGCACGCCCGGGCGACGCTGCCCGCGGCGGCCCGGCTCATGGACCGCGAGGCGGTCAAGCGGCTGCCGGTGCTGGACGACCTGGGCCGGCTGGTCGGCGTCGTGACCCGTGGCGACCTGCTCCGGGTGCACCTGCGCACGGACGCGGAGATCCGCGAGGAGGTGGTGCGGGAGGTGCTGCGCCGGGTGCTCGCCGTCCGGGACGGGCTGGTCACCGTCCAGGTCCGTGCCGGTGAGGTCACCCTGGACGGACGGCTCGACCGGCGCAGCGCCGTCGAGCTGGCCGGCCGGCTCGCGGGCCAGGTCGGCGGCGTGGTCGCGGTGCGCAACGCGATCGGGTACGACGTGGACGACACCACGCTCCGCGAGCTGGACCCGGTGCACGCCACCCCGGTCGCCTGACCGGGCGGCGGGCTCAGGCGGCCGCGGCGAGCTGGGCGGCCAGCAGCGCGGGCGCCTCGACGAGCGAGGGCCCGTACCAGGTGAGGTGCCGGCCGGAGACCAGCGCGGCCGGCACGCCGGGGAACGCCTCCGGCCCGTCCTCGGCGGTGAACCGGTACGGCTCGTCCGGCAGCACCACCAGCTCCGGCTCCCGGGCGCGCAGCTCGTCGAGGCCGGGCCGGGGGTAGCGCTCCGGGTGGTCGGCGTACCGGTTGGCGACGCCGAGCCGGCGCAGCACGTCACCGGCGAAGGTGTCCCGGCCGAGCACCACCCAGGGGCGCCGCCACACCGGCACCACCGCCGTGCGCGGCGTCGCCGGCGCGGGCAGGGAGGCCCAGGCCCGGCGGGCGGCGCGCAGCCAGCCCGGCTCGCCGGGCACGCCGAGCGCGGCGACCAGCTCGCCGAGCTGGGCCAGCGCCTCCGGCACGGTACGGGGAAAGGTGACCCGCACCGGCACGCCGGCCGCCCGCAGGGCCTCCGCGTCGGCGAGGCGGTTCTCCTCCTCGTTGAGCAGCACCAGGTCGGGCCGGAGCGCGCGGACCCGGTCCAGGTCGGGATACTTGCTCCCGCCCACCCGGGCGACGTCCAGCCCGGCCGGGTGGCTGCACCAGTCGGTGGCGCCCACCAGCACCTCGGGGCGGGTCAGCGCCACCGCCTCGGTCAACGACGGCACCAGCGACACCACCCGCACGACCGCTCCCTCCCTCGCCCGGCCCATCGTCGCGCATCGACCGTCGTCGGGCGGGGGCCGGGACCGGCAGGGCCGGCCGGGGTCAGGCGGCCGCTTCGTCCACCAGCACCGTCACGTCCAGGTGGGCGGGGCGGCAGCCGAGCGTGGCCGCGAACCGGCGTACCGCCGCGTCGACGTGCGCCCGGGCCGCACCGACCCGGACGGACCGGGCCAGGCCCACCTCCACCCACACGTCCGGCCCGGTGACCGGGCCGGTCAGCACCACCCGGGCCCGGCGGACCCCGGGCGCCCGCAGCAGGTCCCGTTCCAGCGTGCCGGTCAGCACCCCGCTCGCCACCCGGGTCCGGCCGGCGCCGTCGCCGGGGTGCGCCAGCGTGCCGCCCAGCCGGCCCGACACCCGCAGCCCGGCGGCGAGCAGCCGCTGTCCGAGCAGGGCGAGCAGCAGCCCGCCCACGGCCACCGCGAGGGCGCTCCACGGCGCGCCGGCCCGCCACCAGCTCACCGGCCCGGCCCCGAGCAGCGGCGCGCCGCCACCGGGCAGCCGGCCCGCCCCGACCGCCGACGCGGCGCCGCCCGCCGCGACCAGCAGCAGGGCGAGCACCGTCCAGAGCAGCCGGTGGGCCGCGTTGCTCACGGGGCCCGCCGGGCGGGCACGAGCCGGACCTCGATCGGGTCGCGGCGGGGCGCGGTCAGCCGGTCCAACTCCCGGCGCAGCGCGAACTCGACGTCGGCCCGGGCCGCCGGGTCGCCGGTGGCGGTCACCCGGGGGCGCCAGGCGTTCCCGCGCCGGCGGACGCGGACCCGGGCCCGGCGGACGCTCGGCACGGACCGCACCGCCCGGGCCAGCCGCCGCTCCACCGAGCGGCGGTGCAGGTGCCAGCCGTCGCCGTCGGCCAGGCGCAGCCGGGTCGGCCGCCAGCGGCGCAACTCGGCGGCGAGGAGCAGCAGGCCGAGCAGGGTGACGGCGGCGGCGACCGCCCGCACCGGGGCGTCCCGCCAGCGGATGGTGGTCAGGGCGGCCGACCACCCGGCCGGCAGTGGGCCGGGGCGGCCCAGCGCGGCGAGCAGCCCCGCGACGGCCACCAGCACCCCGCCGCCCAGCAGGGCCACGGCGAGCAGCAGGGTGGCGAACCGGTTCACCGTGCGCACGGCACGCTCCGGTCGCCGCCGCTGGCGCTCACGTCGCCTCCCGCCCGTCCGCCGGTCGCGCTCACGTCGCCTCCCGCTCGTCCGCCGAGGGGGCCGCGGCCGGGTGCCCGCCGGTGTCCTCCGGGCCGGTCGGTGCCGCGCCGGGCAGGCGCAGGTCCACCACGGTGACGGTGACCGACTCGACGGTCAGCCCGGTGTGCGCCTCGATCCGGGCGGCCACCCGGCGGCGGACCGCCTCGGCCACCGCGGTCAGCGGCGCGCCGTGGTCGACCACGAGGTCCAGGTCGACCCGGACGGCGGCGCCGTCGACGCGGGCCGTGGCCACCGGATCGGTGACCGCCGGGGTACGCCGCGCCGCCTCCTCGGCGAGCATCGCGGTCCGCTCCTCCGACCAGGGTGCCGGCGCGGGCGGGGCGGTGGCGCGCCGGGGCAGGGTGCCGGTCATCGCGGTCCCGCCTCAGCGGCGCCGGCCGGCGGTGACCCGGTCGGCGAGTCCGGGCACGGTGACCTCCCCGTCGCGCAGCCGCGCCAGCAGCCAGCCGACCAGGCCGGCCACGGTGGCGGCCACCGCCGCCCCGGCGCCGCCCAGCGCCCAGACCGCGACCACCAGGAACCCGGCGAGGAAGCCGAACTGCCCGCGCGTCATGTCCCACCTCCGCTTCCGCCGCGACCGACCGGACCGGCGGGGCGTACCCGTTTCCGAGCCGGCCAGTCCTCCTGGTCCCCGCCGGGTCAGCCGGCTTCGGCGGATGGCGGATCGGCGGCCCGCCGGCGAGCGGCCCACTCGGCGCGGGTCAGCGCGTACTCCACCTCGCCGTGTTCCGAGCCGGGGATCGCCTCCGGCCAGTCCTGGTGGAACGTCCGCGCGTACGCCAGCCCGGCCTTCTCCATCACCCGGCGGGACCCGGCGTTGACCGCCATGGTGGTCGCCACCACCCGCTCGACGCCGAGCGCGGTGAAGCCGTGGTCGACCAGCGCCCGCGCGCCCTCGGTGGCGTACCCGGCGCCCCAGGCGGCTTGGCGCAGCCGGTAGCCCAGCTCCACCTCGCGGGGGTCGCCGTCGCGCAGCGGGCGGAACTCGAACCAGCCGAGGAAGGCGCCGTCGGCCCGCCGCTCCGCCGCCCACCAGCCCAGCCCGGGCGGCCGGCGGTACGCGGCCAGCATGCTGGGCAGCACCCGGTCGCGTACCTCGCCGGCCGGGGTGGGCCGCCCGCCGGTCAGGTAGCGCATCACCGCCGGGTCGCCGTCCAGCTCGGTCAGGAGCGGGGCGTCGTCGGGGGTGAACTCGCGCAGCACCAGCCGTCCGGTGGTCAGGAAGATCGCCACGGGGCCGATTCCATCCGGTGCGGGCGGTCCGGGCAACCGGATTCCCCCGCACCGCCGACGCGGCCGCCATGATCGACGCCCTAGACTCGGGGGTCGACCGAGCGACGGATGGATCTGGCGAGATGACGAGCAGCGGCAGCGTGGCCACCCTCTGGCTGCGTCCTCTCCCGCCCGGGGTCGCGCCGCAGCTCACCCGCGCCGGCCAGGCGGGTTACCCGGCCCGGCGGCTCGGCGAGCTGGTGCAGGGCCGGCCGCCGGGTGTCACCGGGCACCAGTGGAGCACCGCCGGCCGGGAGGGCCTCGACCAGGTGGTCTGCGCCGCCGACACCGGCCTGCCGCTGTTCGCCGTGCAGTTCGCCCCGCCCGCCCCCGCGGGGTCGCCCGCCCGCCGGGCCGAGCGGATGACCAGCGCGGTGTGCGCCGCGGTCGGCCTGCCGCTGCTGCGGGTCGAGTCGCCCACGTTGCGCGGCGACGAGCACGCCCGCCGCCTCGTCGAGTACGTCATCGACGCGCGCGGCTACGCCGCCGGCACCGACCCGGAGACCGGCGACGCCGTCGGGTTCCGGGACATCGTCGGCCGGCTCCCGGACGGCCGGCGCGGGCCGGTCAACGACCTCGGGGCGCTGACCCGGGCCGCCGCCGTCGAGGCGTACGTGGAGCGTCGGCTCGCCGACCCGATCGTCCGCGGGCTGCACGTGCGCTGGACGGACGGCCCGGCCGAGGGCTGGAGCTGGGTCGAGGTGCGGCCCGGCCGGTGCCTGGTCGAGCGGGTGCACCTGGCCGCGCAGCGCTTCTCCTGCGGGGTGGACGCGGGCCGGCTCGCCGAGGACCTGGCCGCCGTGGCGGTCGGGGAACGGCTGCGCGACCTGGACACCGCCGCGCCGTCCCTGATGGACCGGGACGAGTTGCGCGGGCAGATCCGGCGACTGGCCGCCCGGCGCGACGAGTTCGACGGCGGCTTCGCCTTCGACCACCTCTGCGCCGACTGACCGGCGTTTCCGGAGCCGGACCGGCCCGACGGATGTCTCCGCGAATTCTCCCGATCTCCGGTTGAACCTTCGCCGCCCTCACTCCGTACCTAAGCGGGAATGGACGCAGATCTTCCCCGCCGCGCCGGACGGCGCGGGGACGGTGCGGAAAGGGCATCGTCGGTCATCGACGTGCGGCCGGAACGTCGCAGTGATCCTCACCCCGAATTCCATCGGTCCGCCGGGGTCACCAGTCAGCTACCGGATCGAGAAGGAGAGCAATTCGATGCGCAGGTCCACACGGGCGCGCCGGTCATCCGGTAACGCGCGGAGCAAGCGTCTGCTGGCCGTGGTCGGCACCCTCGCGGTCTTCGGCGGCATCGTCGCCGTCACCCAGATCTCGTCCGCCCAGGACCGGCGGACCACCGTCCGTACCGCCTCGGCGTCCTGCGTGGCCCCGAGCCCCGGGGCCACCGCGCCGGACGGCCGGGGCAGCACCACCCGGACCTGGCAGAACGGCCGCTGGGTGCGCAACCACTGGGGTGACGGGCAGATGTCGTCCGCCGAGTGCCAGCAGACCAAGGGGGGCGGCGCGGGCGCCGGGACCCCGACCGTGGCCTGCCCGGACGTGCGGAGCAAGCTGCCGCAGGTGCCCGAGCAGGCGCGCGCCGAGGTGGACCGCAACCTCGCCCTGCTGGACAGCCAGATCGCCGAGGCCAACCGGCGGCTCGCGGCGGACGGCGCCCGCAACGGCGGCGACTTCGTCAACAACGCCGTCCTGCGGCCGCTCGCGGAGAAGCGGACGGCGACCTTGAACCGGATCGCCACGGCCATCGGCCGGGTCGCCCAGCGCCCCGAGGGCCTGGACCAGTTGGCGCAGTGCGCCCTCGCCGACAACGCACAGAACGGCGGCCAGAACGGCGGTCAGACCGGCGGTCAGACCGGCGGGAACAACAACGGCGGGCAGACCGGCGGAAACACCGGCGGGCAGACCGGGGGAAACACCGGCGGGCAGACCGGCGGAAACAACAACGGTGGCCAGAACGGCGGGAACAACGGCGGCAACAACGGCCTGAACGTGCTCGCCAAGGACTGCACCAACAGCCAGCTCCAGGCTCACGACGGTTTCCAGAACGGCAACCGCTGCGTGAGCACCGCATTCGGTGAGGTCGGCGCCGCCGCGAACAATCCCTCGCTGCTAATCACGCAGTTCCCGAACCGGGTACAGCGCAACCAGGCGTTCACCCTGCGGGTCACCACCCGGAACCTGGTGCGCGACCGCTTCCTCGCCGCCGGTCAGGGCGGTTACTACCTGGAGAGCTCGCTCCTCAACGACCAGGGCCTGGTGCGCGGCCACTTCCACACCGCGTGCCGGATGCTCGACAGCACCCGGCAGCCGCCGAACCCGCAGGACGTGCCGGCGTTCTTCGTCGCCACCGAGGACGGCCGGGGCAGCGAGCAGCCGGACGACGTGCAGATCCAGATCCCGGGCCTGCCGGAGTCGGGGCTGGCGCAGTGCGCGGTCTGGGCCGGCGACGGCTCGCACCGCATCCCGATGATGGAGCGGGCCAACCAGACCCCCGCCTTCGACGTGGTGCGGATCCGGGTCAACTGAGCACCGACGGCCGGAGCCGCCCGGGACTAGCCCCGGGCGGCTCCGCGTCGATCATGAGGTTGGCCGTGACGAATCGGGCGAACCGCACCGCTAACCTCATGATCGACAGGAGTCGGCGCCCTCGGGGGCGGCTGGGTGCGGCAGCTGGGTGCAGTGCGCGACCGTGGCGTCGTCGGGAACCCGGGCCTCGGGGCCGCCGGCGGCGCGGTCCTCGGCCTGCCGGACGAGGCGGACGACGCCGGCCGGCCCGTCGGCGGCCAGCAGGTCCAGCACGCCCGGCCAGCCGGTCAGGCCGTACGGGCTGACGATGCGGCTGGCGCCGTTGCTGAGCAGCGCGACGCCGTGCAGGTCGTGCAGCGGCCGGCTGCCGGTCACCGCCTCCTCCGCCGCGCGCGGGTCGTCCTTGGCGATCCAGTAGCCGCCCGGCTGGTTCCGGCGGGCGCGCAGCGCCTCGACGCAGGAGGCCCGGACGCGGTCGTACTCCGCGGTTCCCGGCGGAACGCCCTCCAGAGGTGCCGAGCAGACGCGCCTGGCGGTGGCCTCGCGCCCGTCGGTGACGACCTCCGGGCCACCGCGGACCTGGTCGAGGACGAGGAAGGAGTCCGCGAGCAGGAGATGGTCCAGGCGGTCCCCGTCGGCCCGGACGATCAGCACCGTCGCCTGCGGGCTGCCGGGGTTCCCGAGGTCGCAGGTGCCGCGGTGTTCGGCGGCGACCTCGCCGATCGTGTCGGCGAGGATCGCCGTGAGGTCCCGCCCGTCGCCCCGCGACAGCCGGCCGAGCAGCGCCCCGCCGAGGCGGTGCGTGTACCAGGCGACACCGTGGCGGCAGATCGACTCGGTTCCCGGGATGCCGGCGCCGTCCAGCAGCACGACCGCGCCGGGAACGGCGCCGACGAAGTCCTCGTTCGGTCGGCCGGCCGTGCCGGCGCTGGTCGTCATGCTGACGCGCACCCGAGGCTCCTGGGGGTCTGGGATCGCCGGGTTCCGGGAGGGGCGACGGGGTGAAGTTCGCTGCCGGGATTCCCCGCCCGGCTGAAAACTGTCAAGGCCGGCAAAAGCCGACCGGGGCCACGCCGATTTCTCTGCGTGACCCCGGGGTGCCCGACGGTGAACCGGGAGGGCTCAGCGGTTCTTGTACGCCTCCACCACCGAGACGGGGATGCGGCCCCGCTCGGAAATCTCGTAGCCGTTCTTGGCGGCCCATTCCCGGATGGCGCGGTTCTGCTCGCGGTCCATTCCCGAGGTGCTGGGGCGGGTCGCGCCGCGCACCGCGCGCCCGGCCTCCACCGGGCCGCGACCGATTCGCCTGCCAGCGCTGATGTACGGGTCCAGCGCCTTGCGCAGAACGCCGGCGTTCTCGTCGGAGACGTCGATCGTGTACGCCACGCCGTCCAGGCTGAACTCGACGGTCCGATCGGCCTTTCCGCCGTCGAGGTCGTCGGTCAGAACGGTGATTACTTTCCTTGCCATCGCCATTACTCCCTGTGTCGGGCGGGGTGTGGCTAAGAGTTTGACGTATCTCGTGGCAATTTCGCAACAATACCCGCCCTTCCCCATTCGGCGGGTCGGGATATTTCTGAGGCGTCAAATGGGGCGACGCGTCCGGTCGGGCGCGGGGTAGTGGCGTGAGTCACAAGCCGGAACAAGGGAGACGGTTTGTTACTTGAGCCTGTCACGCTCAACCCAACGTGATAGCAGGTGTTCGATGGCAACTCTTCCGGTACTTCCCCTCACCGACGCCGTCCTGCTGCCCGGCATGGTCATCCCGGTGACCCTCGACCCGACCACGCAGGCCGCGGTCGACGCGGCCCGCGCCACGGGCGACAAGAAGCTGCTCGCCGTGCCCCGCCTCGACGGCGAGTACGGCTCGGTCGGCGTGATCGCCACCATCGAGAAGGTGGGTCGGCTGCCCAGCGGCGAGCCGGCCGCCGTGGTCCGCGGCCTCGCCCGAGCCCGGATCGGCTCCGGCGTGCCCGGGCCGGGCGCCGCCCTCTGGGTCGAGGCCACCGTCCTCGACGAACCCGCCCCGGCCGGCCGGGCCCGGGATCTCGCCCGCGAGTACCGCGCGCTGATGACCTCGGTCCTCCAGGAGCGTGGCGCCTGGCAGGTCATCGACGCCATGGAGCGGATGACCGACCTCTCCGAGCTGGCCGACGCGGCCGGCTACGCGCCCTGGCTGACGCTGGCGCAGAAGACCGAGCTGCTCGCCGCCCCGGATGTCACCGCCCGACTGGAGCTGCTGGTCGGCTGGGTGAAGGACCACCTGGCCGAGCAGGAGGTCACCGAGCGGATCAACAGCGACGTCCGCGAGGGGCTGGAGAAGTCCCAGCGCGAGTTCCTGCTCCGCCAGCAGCTCGCCGCAATCCGCAAGGAACTCGGCGAGGACGAGCCGGACGGCTCCGCCGACTACCGCTCCCGCGTCGAGTCCGCCGACCTGCCCGAGAAGGTCCGCGAGGCGGCCCTGCGCGAGGTCGGCAAGCTGGAGCGGGCCAGCGACGCCTCCCCGGAGGCGGGCTGGATCCGGACCTGGCTGGACACCGTCCTCGAGATGCCGTGGAACACGCGTACCGAGGACAACACCGACCTGGCCGCGGCGCGGGCGGTGCTCGACGCCGACCACGCCGGCCTGGCCGACGTGAAGGACCGCATCCTGGAATACCTGGCGGTGCGCAACCGGCGCGCCGAGCGCAACCTCGGCGTGGTCGGCGGCCGCGGCTCCGGCGCGGTGCTCGCCCTGGCCGGCCCGCCCGGCGTCGGCAAGACCAGCCTCGGCGAGTCCGTCGCGCGGGCGCTCGGCCGCAACTTCGTCCGGGTCTCCCTCGGCGGCGTCCGCGACGAGGCGGAGATCCGCGGTCACCGGCGCACCTACGTCGGCGCGCTGCCCGGCCGGATCGTCCGCGCGCTGCGCGAGGCCGGCTCGATGAACCCGGTGGTGCTCCTCGACGAGGTCGACAAGCTGGCCGTCGGCTACTCCGGCGACCCGGCCGCGGCCCTGCTGGAGGTGCTCGACCCGGCGCAGAACCACACCTTCCGGGACCACTACCTGGAGGTCGACCTCGACCTGTCCGACGTGCTCTTCCTGGCCACCGCCAACGTGGTGGAGACCATCCCCGGCCCGCTGCTGGACCGGATGGAGCTGGTCACCCTGGACGGCTACACCGAGGACGAGAAGGTGGCCATCGCCCGGGACCACCTGCTGCCCCGGCAGCGGGAGCGGGCCGGGCTGACCGCCGAGGAGGTCACCGTCGCCGACGGCGCGCTGGCCCTGATCGCGGGGGAGTACACCCGGGAGGCCGGCGTCCGGCAGCTCGAACGGGCCCTGGCGAAGATCCTGCGCAAGGTCACCGTGGCGCTGGCCTCCGACCCGGCGCCGGTCCGCGTCGACACCGACAACCTCGCCCGCTACCTGGGCCGGCCCAAGTTCACCCCGGAGTCGGCCGAGCGGACGGCGGTGCCCGGCGTGGCCACCGGCCTGGCGGTCACCGGCGCGGGCGGGGACGTGCTCTTCATCGAGGCCACCGGCATGGAGGGCGAGCCGGGGCTGACCCTCACCGGTCAGCTCGGCGACGTGATGAAGGAGTCGGCGCACATCGCGCTGTCCTACCTGCGCTCCAACGGGCGACGCCTCGGCATCGACCCGAACGCCCTCGCCGGGCGGCGGATCCACGTGCACTTCCCGGCGGGTGCGGTGCCCAAGGACGGCCCCAGCGCCGGGATCACCATGGTCACCGCGCTGGCGTCGCTGGTGACCGGCCGGCCCGTCCGCCCGGAGTTCGGGATGACCGGCGAGGTGACCCTCTCCGGCCGGGTGCTGCCCATCGGCGGCGTGAAGCAGAAGCTGCTCGCCGCCCACCGGGCCGGCCTGACCGAGGTGATCATCCCGAAGCGCAACGAGCCGGACCTGGACGACCTGCCGACCGAGGTCCGTGAGGCGCTGACCATCCACACCCTCGCCGACGTCGCCGACGTGCTCGCCCTGGCGCTGCGCCCGGCCGAGGTCGACGTGGACACCCTGGGCGGCCAGCCGCTCGCCGCGGCCTGACCGTCGCACCCCGGAGCCCCCGCCGTCCCACGCGGACGGCGGGGGCTTCCGTGTCCGGACGCCTCAGCGGCGGTCCCGGCGCTCCCGGCGGTCGCCGCCGTCGGAGTCCCGGTCCCGGTCCCGCCGCACCGTGGCCTTGCGGCCCTTGATGGTGCTGCCGCGCAGCCCCTGGATCACCTCGTCGGCGACCCCGTACGGGACCTCGACCAGGGAGAACCGGTCGGCGATCTCGATCGAGCCGATGTCCCGGCCGCTGACTCCGGTCTCTCCGGTGATCGCCCCGACCAGGTCCTGCGGGCGCACCCCGGCGCGCCGGCCCAGCCCGATGAAGACCTGTGTGGTGCCCCCGGCTCGGGGACGGCCGCCGCCGCGCCGGTCCCGGCCCTCGTACCCCGGTCGGGTCTCCCGGGGCGCGCGGACCGCGACCTGCGGGATCTCCTCCTCGTCGGCGGTGCCGGGCAGGGTGGCCTCGTGGGCCAGCCGCACGGCGGACAGCGCGACCTCCATCAGGTCGAACTCGTCGGTCAGCGACTCGACGATCGCCCGGAACGGCTCCAGGTCGTCCTCCAGCAGCGACTCCCGGAGCGCCGCCTGGGTCAGCTCCAACCGGCGGGTCCGCAGGTCCGCCACCGTGGGGATCTTGTCGACCGCGATCCGCTGGCCGGTGACCCGCTCGATGGTCTTGAGCATCCGGTGCTCGCGCGGCTCGGCCAGGGTGATCGCCACGCCCTCCCGGCCGGCCCGGCCCACCCGGCCGATCCGGTGCACGTAGGACTCGGGCGCCGACGGGACGTCGTAGTTGACCACGTGGGTGAGCTGCTCCACGTCCAGCCCACGGGCCGCCACGTCGGTGGCCACCAGCAGGTCGGCGGTGCCCGCCCGGAGCCGGCCCATCACCCGGTCGCGCTGCTCCTGGCTCATCCCGCCGTGCAGCGCCTCGGCCCGGTAGCCCCGGCCGTTCATCGTCTCGGTGAGCCGGTCCACCTCCTCCCGGCTGCGGCAGAACACGATCGCCGCGGTGGGCGACTCCACGTCCAGCACCCGGCCCAGCGCCGCCGGCTTGTGCGCCCGCGCCACGATGTACGCGCTCTGCCGCACCCGCGGCGCCTCGCCCGCGACCGGCCGCTCACGCTCGATCTGGATGCGCACGGGGTCGGTCAGGTGCTGGCGGGCCAGCCCGTCGATCCGGGCCGGCATGGTGGCCGAGAAGAGCACGGTCTGCCGGCCGGCCGGAGCGTGCTCCAGGATCGCCTCGATGTCCTCGGCGAAGCCCATGTCGAGCATCTCGTCCGCCTCGTCGAGCACCACCGTGGCCAGCGCGCCCAGCCGCAGGGTGCCCCGGGCGATGTGGTCCAGCGCCCGGCCCGGGGTGGCCACCACCACGTCGACGCCGGCGTCGAGGGCGCGCAGCTGCCGGCCGATCGGCTGGCCGCCGTAGATCGGCAGCACCCGCGCGCCCAGGTCCTTGCCGTAGCGGTGGAACGCCTCGGAGACCTGCACCGCCAGCTCCCGGGTCGGCACCAGCACCAGCGACACCGGGTCCCCGCCGGGACGGTCGTCGGGCATCCGCTGCAGCAGCGGCAGGGCGAACGCGGCGGTCTTGCCGGTGCCGGTCGCCGCCTGCCCCAGCAGGTCCTGCCCGCCGAGCAGCGGCGGGATCGCCTCCCGCTGGATCGGGGTCGGCTCCTCGTAGCCGAGGGCGGCCAGCGCGTTCAACAGCTCGGTGCGCAGCCCGAGGTCCGCGAAGGCGGCGGCCTCGTCCTCGGCGGCGGGGTTTGCGGGATCGGTCGGGGTTGGTGCGGAACTCATGGGACAAGCCTTTCATCACCCCCACCCGGCCGTCGCGGCGACCGCCGCAAACCGTCGCCCCCGCCACGCCGCCGGCTCACCCGGACAGGACGGCCAGCAGGACGGTCGACCCCACGGCGACGTCCAGCCCCCCGCACCACTCCGCGTACCCCCGCGGGACCACCCGGCCCGTGCGGTGGTGCGCCAGGTCCCACGCGGCGTGCCCGAGCCAGCCGAGGCCGACCAGCACGCCGGCGAGGCGGTCCGGCCCGAGCAGGGCGGCGACGGCGAGGCCGCCCCAGCCGGCCAGGCCGGCGAGCTGCCACGCCAGGTTCCGGCGGTCGCCCCACTGCCGCCGCCAGGTGCCGACGAGCAGATAGCCGGCGGGCAGCACCAGCAACGTCCACGGTGCGAGGACGGTCGGCGCGACCCAGAGGTCCACGGTCATCAGCAGGGCCAGCCCGGTCGGCCACCGGCGCGCCACGGCGGCGGCCACCGGATGGCGGCGGGCCGGCGCCGGATGCGCGTGCCGGTGCCGCAGCGCCACCAGGGCCATGGCCGGCAGCATCAGCAGGTGACCGCCGAGCATCAGCGCGTCGTCCCCGACCAGCCCGGCCCACCAGGGCGGGAGCAGCAGCAGGAACGGGACGTACATGACGGCCACCATCTCGGCCGTGGCGGCCCACCCGTGGCCCCGGTGCCACATCCAGGCGGCCATGCCCAGCCCCATGTCGGTCGCCATCACCAGCGCGCCGACATCCGCCCGGGCCAGCACGTCCGCGCCGCCCAGCAGCCCGGTGCCCGCCCGCCACAGCGGGCCGAGCAGCAGCATGCCGACCACCATGGCCACGACCATCCCGGCCAGGTGGCCGGCCAGCCGTCGTGCGTCCTCCCGCAGGGGTACCCGTACCGTCGTCTCGGTCATGCCCCGAGCCTGCCGGCGTCCCGCGCACCGGACCAGGCGCGTCCGTCACCGGAAAACCGTGCGTCCCGCACGGGCGCGACGTGACATTCCGCAGGGGTGAACCGGGCGGCCGGCGCGCCTAGGATCGGCGGACATGACGGTCGACGCGGCGGACCGCCGGCTGCGGCGGGCCCGGCAGCTCACCCTGGTGTCGCTGGCGACGAACGTCTGGACCACCCTGCTGCTGCCCGGGGTCGGGCTGGCCCGGGAGCCGGACCCGCTGCGGCTGGCGCTCGGCGTGGTCGGGCTCGCCGCCTTCACCACCGCCCAGGCGGCGGTGGTGCACGCGGCGGTCACCCCCTGGCTCGCCGGGCGGGCCCGGCGCCGCCGGCACGCCGCGCTGGCGGTGGCCGCCCTGCTCAGCCTGCCGCTGGTCGGCCCGGTCGCCGCCGGCGCCTGGCCCACCTGGGCCTGGCTGGGCGCGTCGCTGGTCGGCATGTCCCCGCTGCTGTTCCGGCCGGTGCCCGCCCTGCTCGCCACGGCGGCGGTGCTCGGCGCCTCGGCCGCGGTGACCCGGGCCACCGGTGGCCCGCCGCTCACCGCCCTGCTCGTCACCGGCGGCGTCGGCGCCGGAATCGCCGCGGTCACCTGGCTCCAGGTCTGGTTCTGGGACCTGGTCGTCGAGGCCCGGCAGGGGCAGGCCGCCCAGGCCCGGCTCGCCGCCGCCGAGGAGCGGCTGCGCTTCGCCCGCGACGTGCACGACCTGCTCGGCCACGACCTCACCGTGATCGCGCTCAAGGCGGAGTTGGCCGAGCGGCTCGCGCCCGTCGACGCCGCCCGGGCCGGCCGCGAGGCGGCCGAGGTGCGCCGGCTCGCCGGGTCCGCCCTGACCCGGGTACGCGAGGCCGTGCACGGCTACCGCGCCGTCGACCTGGCCGAGCAGCTCGCCGCGGTGGGGGAGGTGCTGCGCTCCAGCGGCGTGCGCTGCACCGTGGTGTCGCCGGCCGGCGAGCTGCCCGCGACGGTCGCCGCGGACCTGGCCGCCGTGCTCCGCGAGGCCGGGACGAACGTGCTGCGGCACAGCCGGGCCGACTGGTGCCGGATCGAGCTGACCCGGGAGGACGGCCTGGTGACGATGACCGTACGCAACGACGGCGCCGGCGACGCCGGCCCGGACGGGCTCAGCGGTGGCCTGCGCGGGCTGGCCGACCGGCTCGCCCCGGCGGGCGGCAGCGTCCGGGCGTACGCCGAGGACGGGGTGTTCCACCTGGTGGCGACCGTGCCGGTGGCCTCGTGATCCGGGTGCTGCTGGCCGACGACGAGGAGCTGATCCGGCTCGCCCTCGCGGCCCTGCTCGACCTGGAGCCGGACATCGAGGTGGTGGCGCATGCCGCCGACGGCCGCGCCGCCCTCGACGCGGCGCTGGCCCACCGCCCCGACGTGGCCGTGCTGGACCTGGAGATGCCGGCGCCCGGCGGGATCCAGGTCGCCGCCGAGCTGGCCCGCGTGCTGCCCGGCTGCGCCACGGTGATCCTCACCGGGCACGGCCGGCCCGCCCACCTCCGGCCGGCGCTGACCGCGGGCGCGCGCGGATTCCTGGCCAAGGGCGCGCCGGGCGGCGCGCTGGCCGACGTGATCCGCCGGGTGCACGCCGGCGCCCGGTACGTCGACCCGGCCCTCGCCGCCGACGCGCTGACCCTGCCGGAGTGCCCGCTCACCCCGCGGGAGCTGGAGACGCTGCGGCTGGCCGAGCTGGGCACCCCGGTCGCGGTGATCGCCCGCCGGACCCACCTGGCGGCCGGGACGGTTCGCAACCACCTGGCCGCGTGCGTGCAGAAGCTCGGCGCCGCCGACCGGGCCGAGGCGGTCCGGCGGGCCCGCGAGGCCGGCTGGCTGTGACCCGCGCCGATCGGCTCAGGCCGGCCGGACCGGCACCCGGGCCTCGTCGAACAGGGCCGGGCCGGCGTACGCCACCGGGGTGGTCGGGGGCGCCGGGCGCAGCCGGGCGAGCTGCTCGGCGCTGAGCGCGTACACCACCCGGCCCAGGCCGGCGCGCTCGATGGCGACGGCGCACATGCCGCACGGCTGGCAGCTCGTGTACAGGGTGGCCACCGCGGCCGCCTCCGGGGTCAGCTGCCGCGCCGCCCAGCGGGCCAGCTTCAGCTCCGGGTGGGCGGTGACGTCGCCGTCGGTCCGCTCGGTGTTGACCTCCTCCGCCAGCACCCGCCCGTCGGTGTCGACCAGCAGCGAGCCGAACGGGCCGTCCCCGGCGTCCCGGGCGGAGGCGGCCAGCTCGACGGCCCGGCGCAGGTGGCGTTCGTCGGTCTCGGTCAGCGCGCTCATCCGGCCGGCATTCCCCGCGGGACGCCGCCGCACACCGCCGGCGACTAGCCTGACGGCGTGCGTACGGTCGAACTGCTCTGCTCGCCGGGGCTGGAGGAGGCGGTACGGGCGGCCTGGGACCGGCTCGCCGCCGCCGGCCTGCCCAGCCTGGCCCGCAACGCGCACCCGACCAACCGCCCGCACCTGACCCTCGCCTCGGTCGACGAGTTCCCGCCCGGCGCCGAGCAACGCCTCGCCGACCTCTGCGACGCGGCGCTGCCGCTGCCGGCCCGGCTGGACCGGGTGGCGGTCCTCGACGGCAGCGCCCCGCTGGTCTGGCTGGTCCGCCCCACGCCGCAGCTGGTCGCCCTGCACGGCGCGGTCTGGGACGTGCTCGCCGGGGCGCCCGGGCCGCAGCCGTGGCACCTGCCCGGGCGCTGGTTGCCGCATCTGAGCCTGGCGCTGCGGTTCCGCGACGCCGACCGCCGCCGGGCCCGGGCGGTCGCCGGGCCGGAGCGGCCGGGTGGGGAGTTCGTGGCCGCGCGCAGCTACGACAGCGACACCCGGACGGTCAGCGAGCTGACCCCGGCCAGCCCGCGCCCCGGCGGCTGACCGGGGCCGCCGTCGCCGGACGGCCCCGGTCGCCCGGATCAGCGGTGGAACCGCAGGTAGTCGAACTGCGCGGTCACCGCCGGGGTGGCGCCGCCGTGCGCGACCAGGCCGATCCGGGGCGTGGTGTCGGCCGGGAAGGTCCACACCGCCCCCCACGTCCAGTGGGTGCCGTCCCGGCTGGACCCGGCCCGGAACTCGTGCTCGCCGGTGACCGGGTCGACGTGGTGGGCCAGCCGAAGCCAGGTGGTGGTGGCCGGGGTGCCGACGATGCTGCCGCCGTAGACGGGCTGGCCGGCGAAGGGCAGCTCGTAGCCGTACTCGACCTGCCGGGTGTTCCAGATGGCCACCTGGGCCAGCCGGGCGAACCGGTCGTCGTCCACGTACGCCACCAGGCCCGCCTGCTGGTAGTTGCGGACGGTCTCCTCGCCCAGGTCGAGGGTCACCTTCGTCTCCGCGACGTAGTCGCCCGTGGGCGCGTCGCGCAGCAGCACCCCCGCCGTGTTGCCGGTGCCGACCAGGTCGGTCGACTCGACCGGCCAGCGCAGCGCGCCGCCGGTCACCGTGGCGGCCGGGTTGGGCCGGATCCACTGCCAGGCCGGGTCGAGCCCGTCGGTGAACTCGTCGGAGAGCCCGGCGAGCACCGGGCCCACCCGGGGCGTTGCGACCGGGTGCCGGACCGGTCGGTACAGCCGGGCCGCGCTGACGTTGTCGAACTCGGCCGGGCCGCCCTCGGCGAGCAGCGTGAGCGGGCCGGCCGCCGGCCTGGTCAGCCCCAGAGTCACCACGGCGAGCTGGTCGCCGAGGCGGGCCGGGCTCAGCTCGGCGACGAGCTGCCGATCGCGTACCTCCACGGCCAGGTTGTGCCGGCCGGTGAGGTCGAGCCCGGCGGGCAGCGCCGCGCTCGCCGTCGCGCCGCCGCTCTCCGTGGCGGTCAGCCGGCCGCCGCCGACCGTGACCCGTGCCGCACCGAGCCCCAGCCCGGCCGCGTCGGCGCCGGCCAGCCGCAGGTCGGCCTCGGCCCGTACGTCCCCGCCGAGCCCGGTCCGGCTGGTCAGCGTGCCGGTGCCGGCCAGTACGCCGCCGGTCACCCGCCAGTGGTCCGCGCCGCCCCGCCAGCCGCCGAGGTCGCCGGTGTCGAAGCGGGCGTCGATCCGGCCGGTGGTGACCGGCGCGGGCCGCGGCCCGTCCGAGGGGCCGGCGCCGGCGTTGACGGTCGGCCAGCCGTCCACCCAGTCGAGGCGGTCGAGCAGCATCGGCCGCTCGTTGACGCCGAACGGCCCGTCGAGGTACGGGTCGGCCCGGTCGATCGCGTGGTAGGCGATCCAGTCCTGCCCGGACAGGTCGGTGAGGACCGCGTTGTGCCCGGTGCCGATCCAACGGTTGCCGTTCTGGGTGAGCACGGGCGTGCCGCCGGCCCGGGAGACGTCCAGCCGCTGGCCGTCCCGGTCCACGAACGGGCCGCGCGGGTCGCGGGCCCGGCCGACCTGCACGGAGTAGCCGGTGGCCGGGCCGGCACAGCAGTTCGCCGTGGAGGCGAAGAGCCAGTACCAGCCGTCGTGGCGCAGCACGTAGCTGCCCTCGAACTTGTTGTCGATGGCGACCAGCGTCGGCGCGCCGACCGCGCGCAGCCCGTCGGGGGAGAGCTCGGTGACCGAGACGCCGCCGTAGTAGCTGCCGTAGTACAGGTAGGACCGGCCGTCGGAATCGGTGAACTGGCTGGGGTCGATGGTCCAGAGGTAACCGCCGCCCCCGCCCGGGCGCGGCGCGACCACGGGTGCGTCGGCGAACGTCCACGGGCCGGCCGGGGTGGGCGCGGTGGCCGCCCCGATCGCGGTGTCGAAGGTGTCGCCGGAGACGGCGGTGTCGGTGACGGTCACGTACATCACCCAGCGGCCGGCGACCCGGCGCACGTCGGGCGCCCAGAAGGCGGCACCGGGCGCGGCGAAGGAGGGGCGCTGGTCCGGCGCGAAGGCGTCGCCCACGTAGCTCCAGTCGACCAGGTCGGCGGAGCGGGCGATCGGCACCCGGTGGGCCCGGCCCTCGCCCTCGCGCAGGGGGTCGGAGGTGCCGAAGGCGTACCAGAGGCCGTCGTCGCCGCGGACCACGGCCGGGTCGGCGAAGGTGTCGGCGAAACCGGCCGAGACCGGGTTCCGGTAGCGGTCGGCCGCGGCGGCGGGCGCGGCCGCCGTCGTGGTCAGCAACATGGCGAGTGCGGCGGCGAGCACGCCGCGGCGGTGGAGGTGTCCCATCTGGCCTGCCTTTGGAGGTAGACGGAGGTCACTGCGGTGCCCCCGTTTCTACAACGTTGGAGACAACGATGTAAAGAGCTGCCGCACCGGTCGGTGGGGACCGAACCGTTCCCGTGCCAGCATGGACGGATGACCACCCGCACCGACGGCCACGCGCTGGCCGGGCTCGCCGCGCTGCTCGCCGACCCGACCCGGGCCGGCTTCTGCCTCGCCCTGCTCGACGGGCGGGCCTGGACGGCGGGCGAGCTGGCCCGGTCCGCCGGGGTGGCCCCCTCCACCGCGAGCGACCACCTCACCCGGCTGGTCCGCGGCGGGCTGCTGGCCGAGGAACGGCAGGGCCGCCACCGCTACGTCCGCCTCGCCGACCCCTCGGTGGCCCAGCTCGTCGAGGACCTGGCCGGCCGGGCGCCCGCCCCGGCGGCCCCGCCCCGCACGTTGCGCGCCGCGTCGGCTCAGGCGTCCCTGGCGTACGCCCGGACCTGCTACGACCACCTGGCCGGCCGGCTCGGCGTGCTGCTGCACGACGCCCTGCTGGCCCGGGGTGTGCTCGACCGCGCCGGCGGCCTGGCGCTCACCCCGACCGGGGTCGCCTGGCTCACCGACCTCGGCGTGCCCGTCGAGCCGCTGCGCGCTGGCCGGCGTCCCCTGGTCCGGGACTGCCTGGACTGGACCGAGCGCCGCCCCCACCTGGCCGGCGCGCTCGGCGCCGCGCTCTGCCGGCGCTTCCTCGACCTCGGCTGGACGGCGCGGGGCACCGGCCGGGCGGTCCGCCTCACCCCGGCCGGCCGGCCCGCGCTGGCCGCCGCCCTCGCCGTCGACCCGGCCGACCTCGCCCCGCCCGCGTCCCGCGACACCGGCCCCGCCCGCGCCTGACCCCGGCCTTGATCGCCTCCAGCTCGGCGAGGTGGGGCATCCCGGCCGGTCGGGTGCCGTCCCCGTCACCTCGGCGAGCCGGCGACCGCGCGACGGTTCGGTCCGGGCCGAAGGGATCCGGCAATACGGTCGGGCGATGAGTTGGCCGATGATCCCGCCCGCCCCTGACACGCCCCCGTGTGGGCCGCCGGCGCCCGTCGACGGCGGCTGGGTGGTCACCCGGCACGCCGACGTGGTCGCCGTGCTGACCGATCCGCGGTACGTGGTCCCGGTCGCGCCCGGCGGGCCGCCCGGCACCCTGGCCTGGCTGCGCGGGACGGTCAGCCGGTTCAGCGCCCCGGACCGGCATCCCGGCCGGCGCGCGCTCGGCGTGGCGGCGCTCCGCGACCTCGACCCGGACGAGCTGCGCGACGCCGCCGCCCGGCTGACCGACGAGACGCTGGACCGACTCACCGGGGCCGACGGTGACCGCGAGGCCGCCACGGCGGTGCGCGGTCGAGGCGCAGACCCCGGCGAGTCGGTCGGGCCCCTGACCGGGCCTGCGGCGGCCCGCGCGGAGGTGATGGGGCGGCTGGCGCGGCGCGTACCCGTGGAGGTGCTGGCGGCGCGGCTCGGCCTGGCGGACCCGGCGGCGGCCGTGCCGGCGGTGACCGCGGTGGCCGCCGCCTACCACCCGGGCGCGGACCCGGCGGCGGTGGCCCGCGCCGACCGCGCGGTGGCCGCGCTGCTGGCCATCTCGCCACCGGCCCCGGCCGAGGCCGCCGCGAACCGGATCGGGCTGCTGGTGCAGGCCGCCGACGCCACCGCCGGGTTGATCGGCGCCGCCGTCCGGCACGGGCTTGCCGCGCCGGCCGCGCTCGGGACGGCCGACCTGCTGGCCGAGGTGCTGCGCCTGGATCCGCCGGTGCGCGCCACCCGCCGGGTCGCCACCGGCGCGCTGCGCCTGGCCGGCCGGGCGATCGGTCCGGACGCCCCGCTGCTGCTCCGCTTCGACGCGGCCAACCGGGACCCGGCCGTCCACCCGGACCCGGACCGGTTCCGCCCCGGCCACCCCGGCGGGGCGCTGACCTTCGGCGCCGGGCCCCGGGGTTGCCCGGGGGAGCGGCACGCCCTCGCTCTCGCCGCCGGCGTCGTCGAGGTGCTGCGCGCACGGTGCCGGCCCGCCGGGACTCCGGTCCGCTACGCCCCGCACCCCACCCTGCGTGTCCCGACCAGCCTCGAGGTGATGTTCCGATGACCGACCGCGCCGCCGCCTTCCACGCCCTGCACCGCCCGGGCCGGCCCCTGTTGCTCCCCAACGCCTGGGACCACGCCTCCGCCGCGGCGCTCGCCGCCCGGGGCCACCCGGCCGTCGGCACGACGAGCCTCGGGGTGGCCGCGGCCGCCGGCAGGCCGGACGGGACCGGGGCGACCCGGGGCGAGACACTCGACCTGGCCCGCCGGCTGCGGGACCTGCCGGTGCTGCTCACCGTGGACATCGAGGACGGCTTCGGCGACGACCCGGCGGCGGTGGCCGGATACGTCGCCGAGTTGGCCGCGCTCGGCGTCGTCGGGGTGAACCTCGAGGACGGGCGGCCGGACGGCACGCTCGCGCCGGTGGAGCTCGCCGCCGCCAAGATCGCCGCGGTGCGGGCGGCCGTGCCGGGGCTGTTCGTCAACGCCCGCACCGACGCCTGGTGGCTGGGCGTGCCCGACCCGTTGCCGGCGGCGCTGGAGCGGGCGGCGGCGTACCGGGCGGCGGGCGCGGACGGGCTGTTCGCCCCGGCCGCGCCGGACGACACGGTCGGCCTGCTGGTGACCGAGGCGGGGCTGCCGCTCAACGTGCTGCACCGGCCGGGCGGGCCGGACCTGGCCGCGCTGGGCCGGCTCGGGGTGGCCCGGGTCAGCACGGGCTCGCTGCTGTTCCGGGCCGCCCTCGGCGCGGCGCTGCACCTGGCCGACGCGGTCCACGCCGGCCGCGACGCCGGCCTCCCGGCCGCGCCGGACTACGCCTGGGTGCAGGGCCTCTCGGCGGGATGAGGCTCCTTAGGGGGGAGATAGGAGGATTGTTCGGGGAGCTGCCGATCCTGGTGATTACGGTGTGTTCAGGTTTGACTACGCCGTGTCCTGCCCGGAGAGGGGCCGACCATGCGAGTGCCCAGCCGAAGCCCCGGCCACCAGCCCGGGCCCGCCGTCGCGTCCGCCGCCCCCGCCCGCCGGCTGCCCCCGGCCACCGGCCGGCGCCCCGCGTCCGGGCAGCCGGACCTGGCCGCGTACCGGGCGGCCGTGGCGGAGCTGCTGGTCGAGGTGGGCGCCCTGGCGGACGCGCCGTCGACCACGGCCCGCCAGGTGCTGCTCGACCAGCGGCTGCGGGAGCCGGCCATCGCCGCCGTCCTCGACGCCACGCCGCAGGGCTTCGTGGGCGCCCGGGAGACCCTGCTGCTGGAGATGGCCCGCTACCAGCCCAACACCCGCAGCTCGGCGCACGACCTCACCGCGCTGGTCCGGATCTACCTGCTCTCCCGGATCGACGTCATGTGGTGGCGGGACACCGGGACCTTCCTCACCGACGGCCAGGTCGACACCAGCACCGACCTGGTCGACCTGGAGTGGCTGCGCCGGCGCGGGCTGCTCGCCTTCCGCTACCAGGAGCAGCCGGCCACCGTCGTCGGTCGCGGGCTACGGGCGGTCCAGCGGCGGCTGCGCCCGGACTCCACCCCGCGTACCGCCGGGTTGCGGTTCCGCCGGGCGCGGCGCGAGGTGATCGCGCTGCTCAACGACGTCGGCCGGGAGTTCGCCGCGGCCGCCCCGCCGGCCGCCCCGCCGCTCTGGGTCACCAGCCTGGCCCGCAGCGCCGAGCACCAGTACCGGCTGCGCCGGCTCGGCTACGCCGCCATGGTGCCCAGCGGGCACTGCCTGGGCTGGGCGGCCGACGTGGAGCTGGCCTGGTACGGGCGGTTCGGCGCCCGGGATGTCCTCGCCGACCTGCTGCTGGCCCGTCAGGAGGCCGGTGAGATCAACGTGGTCGACGAGGGCCAGGCCTGGCACCTCTGCCTCGCGCCCGCCGCCCGTTGCCGGTTCCGGCGTGCCTATGAGGCCGAGATGGGGGTCTGAGCGGATGTGCGGGATCGCGCTGAGCGTCGGCCCGGAGGCCGATCCGGCCATCTTCCGGCGGATGCTCGCCGTCCTCGCGCCGCGCGGCGAGGTGACCGAGACCCGGCAGGAGGCCGGCCTGCTCATCGGCGTACGGCGGTTGCGGGTGGTGGACCGCGAGCGGGCGGTGCAGCCGTGGGTCTCGCCCGACGAACGGCACGTGCTCTGCTACAACGGCGAGGTCTTCAACCACCACGAGCTGCGCGCGGAGCTGACGCGGCTCGGGTACGGGTTCCGCACCACCGGCGACACCGAGGTGGTGCTCGCCGCCTTCCGGCAGTGGGGCGAGGAGGCGGTGCGCCGGCTGCGCGGCGAGTACGCCTTCGCGGTGGTGGAGCGGGCCACCGGCCGGGCCTACCTGGCCCGGGACCCGCTCGGCGTGAAGCCGCTCTACTGGTCCCGCGGCCCCGGCTGCCTGCACGTCGCCTCGGAGGTGAAGGCGCTGGTCGGGCACGGCGCGCCGATCAGCGAGGTGCCGCCGGGGCACCACGGCTGGGCCGAGTGGGACGGGGCGGTCCGGCTGCGCCCGTACGTCGACCTGCTCACCCTCGGCGCCGGGCTGCCGGTGATCGACGACCCGGACGAGGCCGCCCTGCTCGTCCGGGTCGCGCTCACCGACAGCATGCGGGTGCGGCTGGACACCGACCTCACGGTCGGGGTGGTGCTCTCCGGTGGCCTGGACAGCTCGCTGGCCCTGCTGCACGTCAGACAGCTGCACCCGGACTGCGTGGCGGTCACGGTCGGGGTGCCGGACAGCCCCGACGTGGCGTACGCCCGGCGGCTCGCCGCCGACCTGGGCGTGCCGCACGAGGTGATCGAGCTGCGCCCGCGGGACATCCGGCTGGCCGACGTGCGCGAGGCGATCCGGATCTCCGAGCTGACGGAGTACGGCGACATCATCAACGCGGTGGTCTCGGTGCCCATCTTCCGGCGGCTGCGCGAGCTGGGCGTCAAGGTGGTGCTCACCGGCGACGGCTCGGACGAGCTGTTCGGCGGCTACCCGATGTATCACCAGGTCGGCCCGGAGCGGTCCCGCCGGCTCGTCCTGCACAAGATCCGCAACCTGTGCCGCACCGAGCTGCAGCGGGTGGACCGGGCCGGGATGGGCCACGGCGTGGAGGCCCGGGTGCCCTTCCTCGACCTCAGCGTGGTCGAGCTGGCCATGCGGCTGCCCCTGGACCTGAAGCTGCGCGACGGGCAGGAGAAGTGGATCGTCCGGCGGGCCTTCGCCGACGTGCTGCCCGACTACGTCCGGCGGCGGCCCAAGAACCCGATGTCGTACTCGTCCGGGCTGCACGAGCGGGCCCGGCTCTACAAGCCGCTCTTCGCCCGGCTGCACCGCTCCTTCGGCTACCACCTGCTCGAACCCGTCCGGCGCGACTTCGACAGCGTGCTCACCCGGTGCGGCAACGACCTGGACCGGGCCATCGCCGACGGGTTGGCCCGCCCGGACTACACGGTGCTGGAGCACGCCCGGGACCTGGTCGGCGCCGCGAGGTGGAACGCCGCGCCGGTGGTCCGGCGGCTGGTCGGCCCGCGCGCCGTGCGGCGCGTCGCCTCCCGTCCGTGACCCCGCCGCTTGACTCTGACACCGTGTCAGGGGCGAGCCTGAGGGGGCCATGTTCACCATCGTCCCGCCGGGCACGCGAGGTCCGATCGCCGCCAGCCAGCGGCCTCTCCCCGGGCCAGGCTGGACGGCATGACGACGACGCGCACCAGGTACGTGATCCAACCCGTGCCCGCCGAGGCGCTGGCCGACGTGCGGCGCACCGGCCGCGACGCCTCCGGCCAGCCGCCCGAGCGGTGCTGCGCCGAGGGCGGCGAGCCCCTGCGCTGCTGCCTCCGCGACGCCACCCCGGGCGAGCCGCTGCTGCTCTTCGGGTACGCGCCGCCGCTGCCGCCCGGCCCGTACCGGGAGGTGGGGCCGATCTTCGCGCACGCGGTGGACTGCCCCGGCCCGGCGGACCCGACGGCGTACCCGCCCGACTGGCGGGGGCGGCCCCAGGTGCTCCGGGCGTACGACCGGCGGGGCCGGATCGTCGGCGGCCGGCGGCACGACGGCGACGACCCGGAGGCGGTCGTCGCCGAACTGCTGGCCGACCCGGCGGTGGACCGCCTGCACAGCCGCAACGTGGTCTACGGCTGCTGGATGTTCACGGTGGTCCGCGGCTGAACCGGGCGTGACCGGCAACGGCCGGGGTATCAGCCCGGCATGACCGGACTGGACGCGATCGTGGTGGGGCAGGTGGCCCGGGACCTCGTGCTGCTGGTGGACGAGGTGCCCGGTCCGTCCGGAACGGCCCCGGTGCGGTGCCGGCGGGAACTGCTCGGCGGCAAGGGCGCCAACCAGGCCGTCGGGCTGGCCCAGCTCGGCGTCCGGGTCGGGCTGCTCGGCGTGGTCGGCGAGGACGAGGTCGGCGACCGGCTGCTGGGCCGGGCCCGCAGCGACGGCATCGACGTGGCCCCGGTGCTGCGCCGGCCGGACACGCCGAGCGCCCTCATCGTGGACGTGGTGGATGCCCGGGCCCGCTGGCGGTACCTGGAGGACGTCCCCGAGGCGACGCTGCTGACCGAGGCGGATGTGGCCGGCGCGGCCGAGATGCTGCGGGCCGCAAGGGCGGTGGTGCTCCAGCTCCAGCAGCCGCTGCCGGCGGCGCTCGCGGCGACTCGGCACGCCCGCGACGCCGGCCGGCTCGTGGTGCTCGACGGCGCGCCGGAGGACCCGGACGGCGCGGCGGACCTGCTGTCCCGGGCCGACGTGTTGCGGGCCGTCGCGCGCGAGGCCGGCCAGCTGCTCGGCGGCGAC
>NZ_JBEXLR010000086.1:0-28323 GCF_040610095.1 Micromonospora sp. NPDC004540 | reverse complement strand
TGTTGCGCACCTGACTGGTCAGGTTCGACGCCATCGAGTTCACGTTGTCGGTCAGGTCGCGCCAGGTGCCGGAGACCCCCTTCACCTGCGCCTGATGTCCGAAGGCGTTGTGCTGGTCTCGCTCGGCCGGCATGACCCTCCCTGGCTGGCGGTGGCCCGTCTCTCGGGGCTCAGGTCGGACGTGCTGTCCGACCGACGATATCGCCCGGTCACCTGGACCGTGCGTACCCCAACACTCAGCCGAACGCCCCACCCGGGGTGTCGGTGACGGTCGAAGCGGGCATCTCGACCCCGGTGCGGGCGATCGCGTCGAGCAGGCGGTCGGCCAGCTCGGGGCGGCAGACCAGCAGGTCGGGCAGGCGCGGGTCGGCCCGGTTGTAGCGCAGCGGCGACCCGTCGATCCGGGACGCGTGCATCCCGGCGCCCAGGGCGACCGCCACCGGGGCGGCGCTGTCCCACTCGTACTGGCCGCCCGCGTGGACGTACGCGTCGACCTCGCCGGTCACCACGGCGCACACCTTGACCCCGGCGGAGCCCATCGGGACGGCCCGCGCGCCGAGCAGCTCGACCAGCTCGCCGACGAAGGCCGGCGGCCGGCTGCGGCTCACCGCGATCCGGATCGGCCCGTCGACCGCCTTCGGGGTCGGGCAGGTGGTGCCGAGGATGAGCTGGTCACCGTCCACGGTGGTCCGCGCCGGCATGCCGACCGCGCCGGCGACCAGGGCGCCGTCCGGCGCGGCCGAGCGCTGCCAGAGCGCCACGTGCACCGCCCAGTCGTCCCGGCCGGCCTCGGAGAACTCGCGGGTGCCGTCGAGCGGGTCGATGATCCAGACCCGGTCGGCGTCGTGCCGGGGCGCCCGCTCGCCGTCCGCCCAGGCCCGGCGCGCGTCGGCCTCCTCCTCGGAGAGCACCGCGTCCACCGGCCGCCAGCGGGCCAGCGCCGCGGTCATCAGCTCGTGCGACGCGCGGTCGCCGGCGTCCTTGAGCGCCTTCGGGTCGGCGAAGCCCTGCCGGTCCCGCAGCGCGGTGAGCGCCTCGCCCGCCCGCCCGGCCAGCCACTGCGCGAACTGCTGGTCGTCGAGCCGTCCGGCCTCGTCCTCGGTCACGAGCCTCACCACCTGTCTCCCCGGGCCTGCCGCGACCCGCAATCCTTCGGCGGCCGGTGGTCCCGGCGCCAGCTTCCGGTCGGATGGTAGACAAGCCGTGAACTCGTCTCGGGTCTCCGTCGGCCCTGGTGGACGGAGCGGCCGCCCGCATGTTGAACTTCGCGTGTATGGCGGTCGGACCCGCCGGACCAGGCCCTAGGCTCGTGCGCATGACCGCCGAGCAGCTGATCTCCTTCGCCCGTGGCGCTCCCTCGCTGGACATCGTCGATGTCGAGGGGCTCAAGGCCGCCGCCGTCCGCGCCTTTGACGCCGACCCCGCCGGGATCACGGCGTACGGCACCTCCGTCGGTTACCCGCCCCTCCGGAAGTGGATCGCGGAGAAGCACGGCGTCGAGGCCGACCAGGTGCTGATCACCAACGGCTCGCTCCAGGCCGACGCGTTCCTCTTCGACCACCTGGTCCGGCGGGGCGACGCGGTGGTGGTCGAGCGCCCGACGTACGACCGGACGCTGCTCAACCTCCAGCAGATGGGCGGCGAGATCCACGGCGTGACGATCCAGCCGGACGGTCTGGACACCGCCGAGCTGCGCAAGCTGCTCGAGTCGGGGGTCCGGCCGCGGCTGGCCCACGTCATCCCGAACTACCAGAACCCGGCCGGCGTGACCCTCTCCCTGGAGAAGCGTCGCGAGCTGCTCGACCTGGCCGCCGAGTACGGCTTCACGATCTTCGAGGACGACCCGTACGCGGACATCCGCTTCCGGGGCGAGCCGCTGCCCTCGATGCTGTCGATGGACACCCGGGGCGTGGTGGTGCACGCCTCCAGCTTCACCAAGACGGTCTGCCCGGGCGTCCGGGTCGGCTACCTGGTCGGCCCGGCCGACGTGATCGCCACGATCGCCAAGCGGGCCACCAACCTCTACATCTCGCCGGGCATGGTCTCCGAGGCGATCGTGCACCAGTTCTGCGTCTCCGGCGAGATCGACCGGTCGATCCACACGGTGCGGACGGCGCTCGGCGAGCGCGCCGTGGTGCTGGCCGAGTCCCTGCGCCGGCACATCCCGGAGGCCCGGTTCGTGGAGCCGGACGGCGGCTACTTCCTCTGGATCGAGCTGCCCGAGGACGTGGAGGTCGACCGGCTCGCCCCGGCCGCCGCCGAGCGTGGCGTGGCGGTGGTCAAGGGCAGCGACTTCATGATCGACGGTGGCCGGCACGCGCTCCGGCTGGCCTTCTCCGCGGTGACCGCGGACCGGATCGACGAGGGTGTCCGGCGGCTGGCCGAGGCGATGGCGGCCGTCCGAGGCTAGTTTTCTGTCGGGTTTCTGACAGAACGGCGATAGCGGCCGGTCCGGCTCTCCCGCTGGGCCGGCCGGCGGCCCACAATGCTGCGAGCGCCGCTCACCTTCCCCCGGTGACCGGTCCGCCCACCGGGGAGCCGCGGGCTGCCCCCGTCCGGACCGTCGGCGCGCGCAGCACAACTCCCGCCCCCAATGGGTGCCGGGTGGGCCGTGTCGCCCCTCACCCCCCTGACGCGGCCGGCCCGCCCGGCGCCGTCAGCGACACCCCGGCCGGGCGTGACGCGGGTCGCAGCCCGGCCGCCCGCCCCGCGCTCGCCCCGCTGCGCCCCGCCCCGACCGGCGTAACCTGCAAGCCGCAGCTTCGTGGAGAGGGGGCGAGATGACGGACCGGGTGGCACGCGACCGCAGCGCCGGGCAGAACGGCGACCGGGCGCCCAGGCCACGGGCCTGGGCGGCGCCGGTACGCGCCATGTCGCGCATCCTCAACGCCGACGGCTCCCCGCAGACGGCCCAGCCGGCCGGCCCCGACCGGAGCGGGATCGTCGACTGCGGTCTCTACGTCGACGGCGAGCGCCAGCCCGGCGAGTGGCACTACGCCGACGCCCTGGCCGCCGCCCGCCGGGAGCGGAACGGCTTCGTCTGGCTCGGCCTGCACGAGCCGGAGCTGGACGAGATGTCCGCGATCGCGGCCACCTTCGGCCTGCACGAGCTGGCCGTGGAGGACGCGGTCAAGGCCGAGCAGCGCCCCAAGCTGGAGCGCTTCGGTGACGTCGCCTTCCTGGTGCTGCGCACCGCCCGCTACTGCGAGCACACCGAGCTGACCGAGAACTCCGAGGTGGTGGAGACCGGCCAGGTGATGCTCTTCATCGGGCCGAACTTCCTGATCAGCGTCCGGCACGGGGACGCCTGCCGGCTGTCGCCGGTCCGGGCCGACCTGGAGGCGAAGCGCGACCTGCTGCTGCACGGCCCGTGGGCCGTCGCGTACGCGATCACCGACCGGGTGGTGGACCTCTACCTGGAGGTGGCCGACCGGCTGGAGGACGACCTCGACGTGCTGGAGGCGGACGTCTTCGACCGGCAGGGCAGCGGCCGGATCCAGCGGATCTACCAGATGAAGCGCGAGCTGGTGGAGTTCAAGCGGGCGGTGGTGCCGTTGCAGCGCCCGCTGCTCACCCTCACCTCGCAGGTCAACCGGGAGGTGCCGCAGGAGGTGCGGCGCTACTTCCGGGACGTGCAGGACCACCTCAGCCGCACGGTCGAGCAGGTGAACTCCTACGACGACCTGCTCAACTCGATCCTCCAGGCGCGGCTGGCCCAGGTCACCGTCGACCAGAACAACGACATGCGCAAGATCGCGGCGTGGGCGGCGATCGGCGCGGTGTGGACCGCCATCGCGGGCATCTACGGCATGAACTTCGAGAACATGCCGGAGCTGAAGTGGACGTATGGCTATCCGGGCATCTGGGCCGTGAACCTGGGCCTGTCGTTCATCCTGTACCGCTGGTTCCGCCGCAACGGCTGGCTGTAGCCCGCCCGTACCGCAGACGGAAGCGCCGGCCACGCGGGGCGGACCCCGCGCGCCGGCGCTCTCCGTGACCGCCGGGGGTCAGCGGCGCCCGCTGGCCTTGGTGCTGTTCCGGCCGTTCTGCACGGCCTTGGTGACGTCGTCCGCCGGGCGGCCGGAGACGTCCTTGGCGCCCTCGGCGACCGAGGGGACCTTGTCGGTCGGCTGGATCACCGGCTGGCTGCTCGACGTGGCGGTCGAGGCGCTGCCGCTGCCGGCCACCGCCGAGCTGCCGGCGCCGGTCAGCCCGGCCTGGGTCACCTTCGCGGTCGCGTCGGGGGTCTCCACCACGATGGTGTCCACGTCCTCGCGCATCGGCTCCAGCTTGCCGGTCGGGTCGTACTCGGCCCACTCCTGCTGCTCGCGGCGGCGGCGCATGGCCATCGCGCCGGCCAGGCCGGCGACGGTCCCGGCGAGCAGCAGCCCGGTCGTCATGCCGCGCGACCTCTTCTGCTTCTTCTTGGCGGCCTTCATGTTCTTCGCCTTCACCTTCTTGCTCATGGCGGCCTGCTTGGCGGTGGCGGCCTTCCTGCCGGTCAGGGCCTTGCCGGCGGCCTCGGCCTGTGCGTTGCGCATCGCCATGAGCAGCGGCGCGAGTGCGGCGGCCGTCGACGCGACGCCGCTCGACGCCCGGTCCCGGACGACGATCGCGGTGGGCGCGACGGCGCCCCGGGCTGCCTGAACCCGCGGGCCCACCGTGGCGCCGGCACCCTTCGCCGCGTGCGTGGCGGCCTGCCTCAGGTGACCGATGCCCTGGTTCAGCTCCGCCTTCGCGAGCTGCCCCTGGGTCTTGCGCCGCCCGATTCCAAACACGGTCCCACCTCCTGGGAGTTGTTCCTCCGTCATCCTCCACCTTCGGATGCCTCCGCATGGCCAGATCGGGCACATGGGAGGATCCGCATGGAACTGACCAACAAGTGAGGAGTACCCGTGGCCGAGGCTGTCTACGCCACCTTGCACACCAACGCTGGCCCGATCCGGCTGGAGCTCTTCCCGAACCACGCGCCGAAGACCGTCCGCAACTTCGTCGAGCTGGCCGAGGGCACCCGCGAGTACATCGACCCGCGCACCGGCCAGCCGGGCAGCGGGCCGTACTACGACGGCACCATCTCGCACCGCGTGATCAGCGGCTTCATGGTCCAGATGGGCGACCCCACCGGCACCGGTCGCGGTGGCCCGGGCTACAAGTTCGCCGACGAGTTCCACCCGGAGCTGCGCTTCGACCGGCCGTACCTGCTGGCGATGGCGAACGCCGGGCCGGGCACCAACGGCTCGCAGTTCTTCATCACGGTGGGCCCGACGCCGCACCTGAACAACCGGCACACCATCTTCGGCCAGGTCGCGGACGAGCAGTCGGCGAAGGTCGTGGACTCGATCGCGAACACCCCGACCGGCCCGAGCGACCGGCCGCTCCAGGACGTGGTCATCGAGCGCGTCGAGATCGAGCGCAAGCCGGCCTGAGCGTCGCGCGGGTACCTTTGCTCGCATGACTGAGCGCTCCGGGCAGGCAGGTGACGCCACAGACGGGCCGGTGCCGACCACTCCGGTCTGCTATCGGCACCCCGATCGGGAGACCTACGTCCGGTGCACCCGCTGTGACCGGCCGATCTGCCCGGAGTGCATGCGCGACGCCTCCGTCGGCCACCAGTGCCCGGAGTGCGTCAGCGCGGGACGCCGTAGCGTGCGGCCGGCGCGTACCGCCTTCGGGGGCGGTGCGGCCGGCCGCCAGGGCTACGTCACGAAGACCCTGATCGCGCTGAACGTGCTGGTCATGGTCCTGTCCATCGCCTCGGCCCGCAGCGGGAGCGCGGTGGCCGGCGGTGGCCTCGGCGGCCTGATGGGCGATTCGACGCCGTTGACCGACTGGGGTGCCGTGCTGGGCCTGGCACGCTTCAGCGACGGCATCATCGGCGGGGTGGCCGACGGCCAGTGGTACCGGCTGGTCACCGCCATGTTCCTGCACTTCGGCCTGTTGCACCTGCTGCTCAACATGTGGGCGCTCTGGGTGCTCGGCCGGACGCTGGAGGCGGTGCTCGGGCCGCTGCGCTTCCTGGCGCTCTACCTGATCGCCGGGCTCGGCGGCAACGTGGCGGCCTACGTCTTCACCGAGCCGAACCGGTTCACGGCCGGCGCGTCAACGGCCATCTTCGGCCTGTTCGCCGCGATCTTCGTGATCATGCGCCGGCTGGGCCGGGACACCTCGGCCATCGTGCCGGTCCTGGTGATCAACCTGGTCTTCACGTTCACCGTGCCGAGCATCTCGGTGGCCGGGCACCTCGGCGGGCTGGCGGTCGGCGCGCTGATGGCCCTGGTCCTGGCGTACGCCCCGCGGATGCGGCGGACCGCCTTCCAGGTGGCCGGCGGGGCGATCCTGCTGGTGGCGCTGCTCGGGCTGGTCCTCGTCCGCACCGCGACGCTGGTCGGCTGACCCGGCGGGCCTCAGCGCGCGGCGCCCCGGACGGCGGTCAGCGCGGCGGCGACCTCCTCGGGCGGCGCGTCCAGGTCGTAGCGGCCGAACAGGTGCAGCGACTCGCCCGCGTCGATCTCCAGCGTCTCGGCGGTGAGCCCGCGCCGGGTACGCCGTTCCACCCGGATCGACTCCACGGCCGCCCAGGGCAGCCGCCGGCGGCCGGCGAAGCCCTGGATCACGGTGATCCCCTCCGGGTCGGCGGCCAGCCGGACCGGCGCGACCAGGTCGCGCAGCGCCCAGCCGAGCAGCGCGGCGGCGGCCAGCCCGGCGAGCACCAGCGGGACCCGGTCCTGGCCGGCGAAGAGCAGGCCCAGCGCGACCAGGAGGAGCGCGCCGATCGCCTTGACCGCCGGCAGCACCGGCGGCACCCGCCACTGCCGGACCGGGGACGACTGTGGAGTCACCGTCCCAGCATGCCAGCCGGGTGGGCCCGGGAACGGGGGGAGGACGACCGACCGGGTCAGCACGTAGGATCGGGGCAAGACAAGTTACCGGGGAGTAGTCATGAGTGACGCGGTCATCGTCGGTGCGGTACGGACCCCGGTCGGGCGGCGCAAGGGCAGCCTTGCCGGCGTGCACCCGGTCGACCTCTCGGCGCACGTGCTGCGCGCCCTCGCCGAGCGGACCGGCATCGACCCCGGCGACGTCGACGACGTGGTCTGGGGCTGTGTGTCGCAGGTCGGCGAGCAGTCGTGGAACGTGGCGCGCAACGCCGTCCTCGCCGCCGGCTGGCCCGAGTCGGTCCCCGGCACCACGCTCGACCGGCAGTGCGGGTCCAGCCAGCAGGCGCTGCACTTCGCCGCCGCCACCGTCCTCTCCGGCCAGGCCGACCTGGTGGTCGCCGGCGGCGTCGAGTCGATGACCCGGGTGCCGATGGGCGCCAGCGTGGCCGGCGGGATGCCGTTCAGCGCCGCGATCCTGGAGCGCTACCGGGGCGTCGAGGGCGTCGCCGCCGACAGCCCGCTCCCGTTCAACCAGGGCGTCGGGGCCGAGCTGATCGCCCAGCGGTGGCGCTTCTCGCGCACCCAGCTCGACGAGTTCGCGCTGGCCAGCCACGAGAAGGCGGCCGCCGCGCAGGACGCCGGGGCGTTCGACCCGGAGCTGGCCCCGGTGGCGCTCGCCGACGGCGGCAAGTTCAGCGCCGACGAGGGCATCCGGCGGGACACCTCGCTGGCCAAGCTCGGCGAGCTGGCCACCCCGTTCAAGGCCGACGGCGTGGTCACCGCCGGCTCCGCGTCGCAGATCTCCGACGGCGCCGCGGCGCTCGCGGTGACCACCAGCGAGTGGGCCAGCCGACACGGCCTGCGCCCGCTGGCCCGGGTGCACACCGCCGTGGTCGCCGCCGACGACCCGGTCACCATGCTCACCGCCCCCATCCCGGCCACCGCGAAGGCGCTGCGCCGCGCGGGGCTGGGCATCGAGGAGATCGGGGTGTACGAGGTGAACGAGGCGTTCGCCCCGGTGCCGCTGGCCTGGCTGGCGGAGACCGAGGCGGACCCGGAGCGGCTGAACCCGCGCGGCGGGGCGATCGCGCTCGGCCACCCGCTCGGCGGGTCCGGCGCCCGGATCATGACCACCATGCTCCAGCACATGCGCGACAACGGGATCCGCTACGGCCTCCAGACCATGTGCGAGGGCGGCGGCATGGCCAACGCCACCATCGTCGAGCTGCTCTGAAATCGCTGGCCGCCGTAGCGGGCTGCGCCTAGCGTGCGGACCGTGACGACACCCGACTGGTCCGATCCGCTGTGGCGGGACGCCGCGCTGGCCTGGGTCGGTGACGCGCTGGGCCGACACGGCCGGCGGGTGACCGGCCCGGTTGAGCCCCGGGTGCGCCCCTGGTCGCTGGTCTGGCGGGTGCCCACCGGGGGCGGCCCGGTCTGGTTCAAGGCCAACAACCCGGGCACCCGCTACGAGGCGGGGCTCCTGGCCGAGCTGGCCCGGCTCGCCCCGGGGACGGTGCTCGACCCGCTCGCCGTGGACGCCGCGCGCGGCTGGTCGCTGCTGCCCGACGGCGGTCCGAGCCTGCGCGACGTGCTGGCCGGGGACCTGACGCAGTGGGAGCGGGTGCTGCCCGCGTACGCGGCGTTGCAGATCGCGGTCGCGCCGGGGGTCGACCGGCTGCTCGCCGCGGGGGTGCCCGATCACCGCGCGGAGCTGATGCCGGACCGCCTCGACCGGCTGCTCTACGACGAGGAGGCGCTGCTCCTCGGCGAGCCGGACGGGCTGACCCCGGAGCTGCACGCGCGGCTGCGGGCGTACCAGCCGGAGTTCGCGGCGACCTGCCGGCGGCTGGCGGAGTTCGGCGTCCCGGCCAGCGTGCAGCACGACGACCTGCACGACGGGAACGTCTTCGTCACCGACGCCGGCTACCGCTTCTTCGACTGGGGGGACGCCTCGGTGGCGCACCCGTTCGGCAGCCTGCTGGTGACGCTCAACTCGGTGGCACACGGCGCCGGGCTGGCGCCGGGCGACCCGGTGCTGGGCCGGCTGCGGGACGCCTACCTGGAGGCGTGGACCGACCGCCACGACCGGGCCGCCCTGCGGGAGGCCGCCGGCCTGGCCATGAGGGTCGCCACGGTGAGCCGGGCGCTGTCCTGGCGGCGCGCCCTGGCCACCCCCGACCCGGCCCGGGCCGAGTACGCCGCCGCCGTCCCCGGCTGGCTCGGCGAGCTCTTCGCTCAGAGCCCGGCCTGACCACAGCCGCAGCGGCGATCGGCGCGGCCGGCCCGGCCCGGTGACGTCCCGGTTGCCCGTCGCTGAACAGTGGAGGGTGCGGCGGATCGGTGCGTAACGCCGGTCAACCGGGCAGCGCCTGAATCGATGGATGCCGGCCGAGGCCGACCCCCTGGACGGGGTGAACTGACGGCCACCGGCACCCGGTCGGCGCCGGTCGCGCCACCGATCCACCGACGAAAGGCAGGCATGCCCGTCATCCGCTTCGTCCGCTCCATCCGTCCCGGCGGCCCGGCGCTGCGCGCCGGCGTCGCCGCCCTCGCACTCTCCGCCGCCGTCACCGCCCTCGCGGCCGGCCCGGTCTCGGCCGCCCCGGCCCGGGCCGACCTGCGGCTCACCGTGACGCCCGACCCGGCGCGCGTCCTGGTCGCCGGTCAGGTCGCCGGCATCGGGGTCGACCTGGTCAACCACGGCCGCGCCGGCGCCGAGGGGATCACCCTCACCTTCCGCCTCCCGCAGGGCGTCGCGCCCGCCGGTGAGGGCGGGATCCCGTCCGACAGCCCGTGGCACTGCGTCCTGTCGACCCCGGTTACCAGCTGCACGCACCCAGCCCTCGCCGCCGGGGCCGCCGCCGCCCCGCTGAAGCTCCAGGTGCGGTTGCCCGCCGGGCAGGACGGCGGCACCGTGACCGTGCCGGTCGGCGTGACCACGACCAGTCGGGAGAGCTCCACAGCCGACAACGCCGGGAAGGCCGCCTTCACCTACGACGCGAGCATCGTGGTGCCCGAGCCGGAGGTGGCGGACCTGGGGCTCACCGTCACCCCCGACCCCGAGCGCGTCCTCGTCGACGGTCAGGTCGCCGGCGTCGGCGTGGGCCTGGTCAACCGGGGCAACACCGTCGCCGACGGGATCAACCTCCACATCCGGCTGCCCGACGGGGTGACCGTCGCCGGTGAGGGCGGCGTGCCCGCGGAAAGCCCGTGGCGGTGTGACATCTCCACCCCGGTGGTCGCCTGCACCCATCCGGCGCTCGCCGCCGGCGAGTCCGCCCCCGCGCTGACCCTGCGGGTGGCGCTGCCGGCCGGCACGGACGGGTCGACCGTCACCGTGCCGGTGGACGTGAGCACCACCAGCCCCGAGCCGAACTCCGGAGACAACATCGGCGACGCGGTCTTCACCTACGACGCGAGCATCGTGGTGCCCGACCCGCACGGCGCCGACCTCCGCTTCACCACGCTCGACGTGCGGCCCTACTGGGTGATCGACGGGGACACGGTCCGCACGACCTGGGAGTTCGAGAACGTCGGCGATCTGGTGGCCGAGGACGTCACCATGCGGATCACCGTCGACCCGCGGCTGCGCCCGGTCCCGGCCGACGGGGTGACCTCGCCCTGGCAGTGCAGCACGCTCGCCGACGGCTGGGACTGCCGGCACGACCCGATGGTGACCGGCGAGCAGGCGGTGATCGCGCTCGACTTCACCGTGGTCGGCGGCGTCGCGGGCGACCTGATCCCGTTCGAGGGCGTGCTCACCACCTCCACCCCGGAGCTGAGCTCCGGCGCCAACGAGATCGGCCACTACGTCGAGTTCGCGGACACCAGCACCGTGCACGGCCAGCTCTGGCAGGACCTGGACGGCGACGGCCGGCGGGACGCCGAGGACGTGGCGGTCGACCCGGTCGCCGCGAAAGCCTCGGTCTGGGTGGTGCCGACCTTCGCCGGGCAGCCGAACGGCACGGCGATCGCCGTGCCGGTGGCGGCCGACGGCAGCTGGACCGTGGAGGTCAAGCCGGACGAGTACCGCGTCGAGGTGCGGGTCGCCGCGGCGGCGTACGACTTCACTGGGCGGGACGCCACAGACGACGCCGTGGACTCCGACGTCTCCCGGTACGCCGTGGAGGGCGACGAGGTGATCGGTCACAGCGTCGACACGTACGTGCCGAACGGCAGCGAGTGGCAGGTCGACGCCGGACTGGTCCGGGTCATTCCCTGACCCTCCGACAGGCCCCGGTCGCCGCCGCAGCGGCCGGGGCCCGTCGTCCGTCGCACATCGAGTGCGATTTGCACGGGTGGAAGTTCCAGAAATCGGGAGTGACCCATATCACCCCCGCTCACCTGCTCGTTGCATCTTGCATGGACGTGTTCTCCCGAACGTTCCTTCCGGCCGCCGCCGAGACCGGCCTGGCGACCCAGACCGTCAGCCGGCACATGCCGGTCTTCCGCCGGTGCGTCGGCTCCGGCGACGCCACCATCCTGGTCACCCGGTGCAGCCGACCGGACCACCCGATCGGCGGCGACTACCTGATGCTGCTCACCCACCGCCGCCTGGTGGTCACCCGGCAGACCCGGGTGCTGCACCGGCTGCGCCTGCACCTCAACACCGAACTGCGCGAGCTGAGCAACGTCACCTGGAGTCCCGACCCCCGGTCGCACAGCCTGGAGCTGGCGGCCACCGCGATCGACGGGATCCGGGAGCGGTTCCTCATCCGGACCCACCACCCGAAGCAGGTGTGGCAGCTCGACGCCCTGCTCAACCACGCCTTCCGGACCCGGTTCCGGACCCCGGCGGAGCGGCTGGTCGCCACCATCGGGGAGCCGCCGGCCGGTGCCCGTCCGGCCGTGTTCCGTCCCGCGCCGGTCCGCTGACCGGCTCCTTACCGAACCCGAACATTCCGCCGGCCTCGCGGGCGGCCCCCGGTCGGTAATCATGGGCCGGTGACCGCCGACGCCGCGCCGCGCGGGCTCGTCCTCGTGGTGGAGGACGAGCCGGCCATCGCCGACCTGGTCCGGCTCTACCTGAGCCGGGACGGGTTCGGCGTACACCTGGAACGGGACGGGGCGGCCGGGCTGGCCGCCGCGCGGCGGCTGCGCCCGGTGGCCTGCGTGCTCGACATCGCACTGCCCGGCCTGGCCGGCACCGAGGTCTGCCGGCGGCTGCGCGAGGCCGGCGACTGGACGCCCGTCATCTTCCTCACCGCCCGGGACGACGAGGTGGACCGGGTCGTCGGCCTGGAACTGGGCGCGGACGACTACGTGACCAAGCCGTTCAGCCCGCGCGAGCTGGTCGCCCGGGTTCGGGCGGTGCTGCGCCGCACCGCGGGCGCGCCCGCCGTGGCCGAGCAGCCCCGGGTGGTCGGCGCGGTCACCCTCGACCCGGTCCGCCGCACGGTCACCGCCGCCGGCGCGTCGGTGCAGCTCACCTCCACCGAGTTCGACCTGCTCGCGCACCTGATGGCGCGGCCCGGCCGGGTCTTCACCCGGGAGGAACTGCTGGCCGGCGTCTGGGGGTACGCGGCACACGCCGGCACCCGGACCGTCGACGTGCACGTGGCGCAGGTGCGGGCGAAGCTCGGTCCGGCCAGCGTGATCCGCACCCACCGCGGCGTCGGGTACGCGGCCGATGCCTGAGCAGCCCACCGTCGCGCTCCCGGTCATCGGGTCCGGACCGCCGGCCCCGCTGCGGCGGCGGTTCGCGCACACCCTGACCGCCCGCGCGGTGCTGGTCACCTGCGCGGTGGCGCTGGTGTCGGTGCTGGTCACCGCGCTCGTCGCGGTCCCCCTGGCGGTGCGCGGCGCGGAGCGGCGCGACCAGGCGGCGCTGGCCGCCCAGGCCCGGCTCGCCGCCGAGGTGCTCCGCGTCCGCGCGGTACGCCAGCGGGACACCGCCGGCGACCGGCTCATCCGCCAACTCCGCCAGCAGCAGATCGAGGTGTACCTGATCCGGGCCGGCCAGGTCGACCGCGCCGGCCTGCCCCCGCAGGTGGTGAACCGGGTGGCCGCCGGGCGGGATGTCTCCGGCCGGCGGCTGGTCGGCGGCGAGCGGGCCCTGGTCGAGGGGCGGTCGCTGCCCGGCGGGGACGGCGTGGTGCTGGCGCAGCCGACCCGGAACGGACCATGGCGGCAGGTGCTGCTCAGCCTCTGGCTGCCGCTGCTCGCCGGGCTCGCCGCCGGGGTGGCCGCCGGCCTGCTGCTGGCCCGCCGGCTGGCCCGGCCGATCCGGACCGCGGCCACCGCCGCCGCCCGGCTGCGCGCCGGAGACCGGGCGGTCCGGGTGCCGATCGAACCGCCCGACGAGGTGGCCGACCTGGCGTACGCGCTGAACGGGCTGGCCGCCGCCCTGGCCACCAGCGAGGGGCGGCAGCGCGAGTTCCTGCTCTCGGTCTCGCACGAGCTGCGCACCCCGCTCACCGCCATCCGGGGCTACGCCGAGGCGCTGGCCGACGGGGTGATCGAGGCCGACGGGGTGCCGACGACCGGCCGGACCGTGCTCGCCGAGGCCGAGCACCTGGACCGGCTGGTCAGCGACCTGCTGGCGCTGGCCCGGCTGGAGGCGGCCGACTTCCCGCTGGAACCCGGGCCGGTCGACCTGACCCGGCTCGCCGCCGACGCGGCGCGCACCTGGTCCGACCGGTGCGCGGCGGTCGGTGTGCCGTTCCGGGTCGAGGCGCCGGACGGGCCCGTGCCCGCGTACACCGATCCGGGGCGGATCCGGCAGGTGGTGGACGGGCTGCTGGAGAACGCGCTGCGGGTCGTACCCCCGGGGGCGCCGATCGTGCTCGCGGTCCGGCCGGCCGGTGCGGACCCGGCGGCGGGCGGCCTCGTCGAGGTCCGGGACGGCGGGCCCGGCTTCACCGACGACGACCTCGCGGTGGCGTTCGAGCGCGGGGCGCTGCACCAGCGGTACCGGGGCGTGCGCAAGGTGGGCAGCGGCCTGGGGCTGGCGCTCGCCGCGGGGCTGGTCCGCCGGCTGGGCGGCGAGATCACGGCCGGGCACGCCCCGGAGGGCGGCGCGGCCTTCACCGTCCGGCTGCCCGGAGATCCTTACCTGACCCGAACATCGGCCTGACGATCCGCTCGTGCGCGCGGGGGAGGCTGAGGGCACCACGGACGAGAGGAACACTGATGGCACGTCAGGGAATCGTCACCGGCGTCACCGCGCTGCTCGCGGCGGCCGCGCTCGGCCTCGCCGGCTGCGGCCCGGCCCAGGTCGCCCAGGACTCGGCGAAGGAGACCGCCGTCGAGGTGGCCGCCGCCATGGGCGCGGACGGCCAGGCGCTGGCCGCGCTCGGCGTCGACGCCGCCGACCTGGACGTCGACCCGGTCGCCGCACCGGCTCCCTCGGCCTCCGGCGCGCCCGGCGAGCAGGCCGGCCCGCGGGACAAGCGGGGCGAGCGGGCGCAGGAGTGGCGCAAGCGGCACCGCGCCCGGGTGCTGCTGCGCAAGAACACGCTGCACGGCGAGGTCGTGGTGCAGACCAAGGACGGCGGGACGAAGACCATCGCCGTGCAGCGCGGCCAGGTGACCGCCATCGACGCGAAGTCGATGACCGTGAAGTCCACCGACGGCTTCACCATGACCTGGACCTTCGACGAGAAGCTCCGGGTGGTCGAGCGGCGCACCACCGTCCAGTCCAGCGACATCAAGGTCGGCACGACCGTCGGCGTGGCCGGCGCCAAGGACGGCGACAACGGGGTGGCCCGGCTGATCGTGGTCCCCGTCAAGCAGCGGTGAGGCGGGTGCGCCGGGGCCGGTGTGACCGCGCCGGCCCCGGCGGGCGCCGGGGGCGTCCGGGCAGGCCGGGGGCGGCCTGTCGTGACCTCGGCGACCAGCCGGGTTAGGCTAGGCCCCGACTTACCGTCGCCACCGTGGAGAACCCGTGAAGCTCTCGATCCTCATGCCGGTCTACAACGAGGAAGAACGCATCGCGGATGCCCTCAAGCAGGCATTGGCGGTGGACTACCCGTGCGAGATCGAACTCGTCGTCGTGGACGACGGCAGTCGGGACGGCACCGGCGAGGTGCTGGGCCGGGTGGACGACGCCCGGCTGCGGGTGATCACCCACCAGCGCAACGCTGGCAAGGGCGCGGCGATCAAGACCGCCGTCGACAACGCCGAGGGTGAGTACATGGTCATCCTCGACGCCGACCTCGAGTACGACCCGCAGGACATCCCGCGGCTGCTCGAGCCCGTGCTCGACGGGCGCGCCACGGTGGTCTACGGCAACCGGACCTTCGGCAGCCACAGCTCCTACAGCTTCTGGTACGTGATGGGCAACAAGGGCGTGACGCTCGCCGCCAACGTGCTCTACAACTCGTACATCGGCGACCTGGAGACCTGCTTCAAGCTGATGCCGCTGGAGCTCTACCGCTCGCTCCAGGTCCGCTCCCGCGGCTTCGGCATGGAGGCCGAGGTCACCGGCAAGCTGCTCCGCCAGCGGATCCGCCCCTACGAGGTCCCGATCAGCTACCGCGCCCGGGGCCGCGAGGAGGGCAAGAAGATCACCTGGAAGGACGGCGTCGAGGCGATCTGGATCCTGGCCCGCGAGCGCGCCCGGCGCCGCCCGGTCGGCCCCGCCGCCCGCTGACGCCCCACGCACGACACGGACCCCGCACCCCGGCGCAGGCCGGGTCGCGGGGTTCCGTCGTCTCGCCGGTCAGGGGGCCGCGGCCGGGGTCAGGAACTCGTCGACCGAGCGGCGCAGGCCGGCCGCGTCCAGGCCGTGCCAGCGGTCGTGGTCCTCGGGCGTGCCGTAGCGACGCAGGTCCGCCCGGCCCACCCCGAGGGTGAGCAGCCGGTGCGGCCGGTCGGACAGCGCCTCGCCCACCACCCGGGCCGAGGTGCCCGCCAGGTACGGCTCGACCAGGATCACCTCGGTGCCGGCGATCGCCCGCAGCCCGGCCGTGTCGAACGGCCGCGGCCGGTGGGTGTAGGCCACCGTGACCGGCCGGTCGTCCATCGCCGCGAGGGCCGCGTCCAACACCGGCCCGACCGCCACCAGCAGCGGCGCGCCCGGCCCGGCGTCCCGCACCACCCGCAGGTCACCCGCCTCGGGGTACGCCCGCGCGTTGGTCCGGGTGGACAGCCGCAGGTACGCCGAGCCCCGCCCGCACACCACGTCGCGCAGCAGCCCGGGCACCTCGTCCGGGTGACCGGGCACGTGCACGGTCCAGTCGCGCAGCGTGTCGATCAGCGCCACGTCGGCCGGCGCGAGGTGGGTCCGCCCCGCCGCCGCCCGGTCGTAGGACGCGCCGACGCTCACCAGCACCGCCCCGACCCCCTGGTGGTCGAGGTCCAGCTTGATCTGCTCGTACGCCCGCTCGACCAGGAACGGCGCGTAGCTGTGCACGATCGGCCGCTGGCCGGTCAGCGCCAGCCCGCCGGCCACGCCCACCATCAACTGCTCCCGGATTCCGACGTTGACCACCCGGCCCGGATAGCGCGCCGCGGCCGGGGCGAACGCGGCGGCCGAGATGTCGGCGAGCACGATCGTGGTGCGGGGATCCGCCAGGACCTCCTCGGCGGTGGTCACGAAGGTTTCGCGCATGGTCATGGTCACTCCCCGTCGGTGACGACCGCGACGACGACGTGCGGCCGGTGGTGGTCGTGCCCGGTCAGGGCGGTGTGCAGGGCCGCGTGGTCCCGGCCGTCGACGGTCGCGGCGGTCCAGCCGTTGACGGTGAACCGGCTCGCCGCGCCGCCTGGCCAGCCGTGGCTCGCCGACCGGTTGTCCAGCACGATCGCGGTCAGGTTGCCGAGCCCGGTGGCGCCCGCGTACGCGATCGCCTCGTGGTTCGAGCCCTCGTCCAGCTCGGCGTCGCCGAGCAGCACGTACACCCGGGGGTCGGTGCGGCCCTGGGCCCGCAGGCCGAGCGCGGTGCCGACGCCCAGGCCGAGGCCGTGGCCGAGCGACCCGGAGCCGATCTCCACCCCGGGCACGAGCAGCCGGTCCGGGTGGTCGCCGAGCCGGCTCTCCGGGCCGCCCTGGTCGTCCAGCCAGGCCACCGGGATGAAGCCCTTGGCGGCGAGCAGCGCGTAGTAGCCGGCGACCGCGTGCCCCTTGGAGAGCACGAAGCGGTCCCGGTCCGGGTCGTCCACGGTCGCCGGGGTGATCCGGAGCACCCGGTCGTAGAGCACCTGGAGCACGTCCAGCGTCGAATACACGTTCGCGCCGAACTCGCGGCCGGCGCGTACCCGGTCGAGCAGCGCTCTGAGCACCGCGGGGTCGGTGGCGGTCGTCGTCGTCATGCGGATAGCCTCGGAGTTGAAGCGCACTTCAACTCAAGGCCCTGTGATGCACGAAGCAACCCTGACCATCGGCCAGCTCGCCGAGCGCAGCGGCGTGGCTCCCTCCGCGCTGCGCTACTACGAGCGGCTCGGGCTGATCCGCGCCGAGCGGACCGGCGGCAACCAGCGTCGCTACGCCCGCACCGAGCTGCGCCGGGTGGCCTTCATCCGGATCTCCCAGCAGGTCGGCGTCTCGCTGGAGGAGATCCGGGAGGCGCTGGACTCGCTGCCGTCGGGGCGGACGCCCACCCCCGACGACTGGGCCGCCCTCTCCCGGGCCTGGCGGGAGCGGCTGGACGAGAGGATCCGGCTGCTCGGCAAGCTCCGCGACGACCTCGACGGCTGCATCGGCTGCGGCTGCCTGTCGTTGCAGCGCTGCACCCTCTACAACCCGGGCGACGTGCTCGCCGCCGAGGGCGCCGGCGCCCGGCTGATGCTCCCCCGCCCCGGGGCGGACAGGGCCTGACCGGTCACCGGACCAGCAGCACCTTGCCCAGGTGGTCGCTGGACTCCACCAGCCGGTGCGCGTCGGCAGCCTCGGCCATCTTGGCCCGCGCGTGCACCACCGGCCGGATCTTCCCCGACTCGACCAGCGGCCACACCTGCTCGCGGACCCCCCGGACGATCTCCGCCTTCTCGACGAGCGGGCGGGAACGCAGCGCCGTCGCGTGCACCGAGGCGCGCTTCGCCAGCAGCATCCCCAGGTCCAGCTCGCCCTTGCGGCCGCCCTGCATGCCGATCACCACGAGCCGGCCGCCGGTGGCCAGCGCCGCCACGTTCCGCGGCAGGTAGGCGGCGCCCATGATGTCCAGGATCACGTCCGCGCCCCGGCCGTCGGTGACTCGGCGGACCTCCTCGACGAAGTCCTGCTCCCCGTAGTCGACGGTGTGCGCGGCACCCAGCTCGCGGAGCCGCTCGTGCTTCGCCGCGCGGGCGGTCACCACCACCGTCGCGCCGAGCGCCACCCCGAGCTGGATGGCGAACGTGCCGATCCCGCTGCCGCCGCCGTGCACCAGCAGCGTCTCGCCCTCGGCCAGCCGGGCCAGCTGCACCACGTTCGACCAGACCGTGCAGGCCACCTCGGGCAGCGCCGCCGCGTCGACCGGGTCCACGCCGGCCGGCACGGGCAGCAGCTGGCCGGCCGGCACGGCGACCCGCTCGGCGTAGCCGCCGCCGGCCAGCAGCGCGCAGACCTCGTCGCCGACCGCCCAGCCGGTGACCTCCGGACCGAGCGCGGCCACCACTCCGGAACACTCCAACCCCGGGTACGCGGGCGCGCCCGGTGGCGGCGGGTACTGCCCCTGCCGTTGCAGCAGGTCGGCCCGGTTCACCGCGCTGGCCAGCACCTCGACCACCACCTCGCCCGGGCCGGGCTCCGGGTCGGGCACCGCCGCCCAGACGAGAGCCTCGGGTCCACCGGGTTTCGGGATCGTGATCGCGTGCATAGCCCAGTCTTACCCGATCCGGCCGGCCGTCCACGCCCGGGCCAGGATCTCGTCCACCGTCTCGGGGGTCTGCGCCGAGGAGTCCAGCCGGAGCCCCGACCACAGTGGACCCACCCGCCGCCATGTTTCGACTGATCAGCGCCACCGCCGGGGGCTCCCGCACGGGAGCACCCCGGAGGCAGGGGTGGGACGGCGGCTTGCCCGTCCCACCCTCCGTGGCAGACTAGGCACGGCCGCGTACCCCCGTGGGGGACGTGGCAGGGAGGGTTCGCCTAGTGGCCGATGGCGCTGGTCTTGAAAACCGGTAAGGGCAGCGATGTCCTTCGTGGGTTCGAATCCCACACCCTCCGCCGTTGACGACGCGTCAGCTCAGTTCGAGCGTGAGCAGCGGCTCGGCGAACACCGGCGCCGGTGCGCCGGGGTTCGCGGCAACGGCCTGCTCCAGCCGGCGGAAGCCGGCCTCCAGTTCGTCGGGACCGAGCTGCCCGAAGAACGAGAGGGTACGCAGGCGCAGCCGTTCGAGCATGTCGCCGTAGGTGCCCGGGGAGGGCTCGGTGACCGTGCCGAAGCTGGCGACCCGCCAGCCGACCGCCGTGAACATGGCGATGACCTCGTGCAGCGGCTGAAACAGCGCGGCGTCCGTCTCGTAGCCGCGGGGGAAGTGCGCCAGCCACCACGGCCGGGGATGGTGGTCGCTGAAATTCGCGCGCAGCAGCAGCCGCCCGCCGGGCCTGACCACCCTGGCCAGCTCCCGGGCTGCCCGGGGCTTGTCCTTGACGTGGTGCCAGGACAGGAACAGGAGAGCGTAGTCGGCGCTGCCGGACGGCACCGGCAGGTCCTCGGCGCTGCCGGCCAGATACCGCACATCCGGATGCTGGGCCCGCGCCTGCGCGACCTCGCGCATGCGGACCGACGGCTCGACGCCGGTGACCGGCCCGAACGCTCCTGCCAGCGCGGGGGTGAACCGGCCGGTCCCGGAGCCGACGTCCAGCCCCGACAGGGGACGCCGCTCGGGCAGCACCGCCGCGAAGGCGTCGATCCATACCTGCAGTTGCTGCTGGCTGAGCGCGCGGCCGCGCGCGTAGTTCTGGTGCTGCTCCGTGTCGTAGTCGATCGACCTCATCGCACCTCCCGGGTTGTCGGGCGACCGGGCGGGTCGTCCGATATATCAAGCCGATACATCGGGACGATATTCGTCGTGCCTCCGCGCCACAAGGGCAGGTCGGTCAGTCCGGACACCGGGCGCTTCCGGTTCGATCCGGGCCGCGGAAGGGGTATGAAGGGGCGCAGGACATTCGCGCGCACCCGGAAGGACCGTTTCGATGAGCCTGGAACGACCGATCGCCCCGGACCCGTACGAGCTGCTGCCGACCGTGCCGTCGTTCAATCTGACCAGTGACGACGTGCACAACGGCGAGCCGATGGACGCCCGGTACGCGCACGGAAGCACCGGCGGCGAGAACGTCTCCCCGCACCTGGCCTGGTCGGGCTTCCCGGACGGGACCAAGAGCTTCGTGGTCACCTGTTTCGACCCCGACGCGCCGACCGGCAGCGGCTTCTGGCACTGGGTGCTGGTGGACGTGCCCGCCTCGGTCACCGAGCTGCCCACCGGGGTCAAGGAGAGCGACCTCGGCGGCGCGTTCAGCATCCGCAGCGACTACGGCGACACCGGTTACGGCGGCGCCGCCCCGCCGCCCGGCGACCGGCCGCACCGGTACGTCTTCGCGGTGCACGCCGTGGACGTGGAGCGGCTCGACGTGGGCAAGGGGGCCAGCCCCGCGTACGTCGGCTTCAACCTGGCCTTCCACACCCTGGCCCGGGCGGTGATCCGCCCGACGTACCAGGTCAAGGAGTGAGCCGGCACGAGGAAGGCCCCGGGATCCCGGGGGCCTTCCTCGTGCGGGTCAGGCGGGGACGCGGGCGACCGCGAAGACGGACTGCCCGAACGGCGGCCGCACCCGCTGCTCGGCGGCCTTGGTGGCCGGGAGGACCAGGGTGTCGTAGACCTTCACCATGGGCCCCTCCTTCGGCATCAGCCGGAAGACCTTGGTGGCCATGAAGTAGCCGATCAGGCCGAGCGCGTTCGCGTAGTGGATCTTCTCGACGGTGAGGCCCGCCTCGGTCATCGCCGCGGCCAGGGTCTTCTTCGTGTAACGCCGGACGTGGCCGGTGGCGATGTCGGCCGGGCTCATGGCGAACTGGAACGCGGGCACGATGATGATCACCGCGCCGCCGGGGCGGACCAGGTCGCGCATGCTGCTCAGCGCGCCGACGTGGTCGTCGATGTGCTCCAGCACGTTGTACGACACGGCCGCGCTGTAGTCGCCGCGCTCGGAGTGCGGCAGCAGCATCTGCCGGACCTCGATGCTCGGGTGCTCGGCCAGCCGCTCCTTGAGCCGGACCAGCCGGTCCGGGTCTGCCTCGGTGGCGGTGATCCGGGGCAGGTGCTCGGACCACTCCAGGGCGTAGTCACCCAGGCCGCTGCCGATCTCGATGGGGTTGTCACCGAGGTAGGGCACGGCGAGCTCGACGAACCACCGGCGGTGGTTCACCGCCGTGGCAAGACCTTCGAGCACCTCCGACTGGACGCGCTGATCCCCAGTGATATCTGCCATGCGTCGATTCCTCACGATATGACTGACCCGCGCCTGGACCGACAGAGTCAACCATCCGGATGGACGGCGGGGGAATCGGGGCACCGGGGGTGGCCGAATTGCGGTCGGGGGTGGGCACGTGATCGGCGGTCGGCGAACCCGGCACATAGTACGCCAGTACCCCGAAACATGTCACGTCCCTGCCATACCCTGACTACGCTCTGAATTGTCATGACTACTCCTGAATCGGACGCCGCCTCGGGTGGTGCCGCCGAGGACGGGCCCGACGAGGGCGGACGACCGGGGCAGGGCAGGTGGGTCGACGTCGTCGCCGTGCTCAGCTTCGTGCTGCTCGCCTTCTGGGTGACCGCCCGGATCTGGCTCGACCCGGAAAACGGCGTGCGGGACAACCGCACCGATCAGGCACAGTTCGAGTGGATGATGGCGCACGGTGCGCGGGTCGTGACCGATTTTGCCTACCCGTTCACCTCGGACCGGATGAATGTGCCGGACGGCGTCAATCTGATGGCGAATACGTCCGTATTATCCATTTCGCTGCCAATGACGCCCGTCACCGTCCTGTTCGGGCCGCGCTGGTCATTTCTTCTCTTTCTCACCCTCGGAATGGCCGCCACCGGCGTGGCCTGGTATTTCGTCCTCTCCCGGGCGCTGAACTTGGCCCGGGGGCCGGCCTGGCTGGGGGCCGGATTCTGCGCGTTCGCGCCGGCCATGGTCTCCCACGCCAACGCCCACCCCAACATCGTCAGCCAGTTCGTGGTGCCGCTGCTCATCTGGCGGACGCTGCGCCTGGCCCAGCCGGGACGCTGGCTGCGCAACGGCGTGCTGCTCGGGTTGCTGATCGTCTGGCAGGCCTTCCTCAACCTGGAGATCCTGCTGATGACCGCGATCGGCCTGGGCGTGGTGGTGCTGGCGCTCGCCCTCGGCCGGCCCGAACTGCGTCCGGCGGCCCGGCCCTTCGCCGCCGGGCTCGCGGTGGCCGCCGGGTTCTCCGGGGTGCTGCTGGCGTACCCGCTCTCCGTGCAGTTCTTCGGACCCGGCGCCTACCAGGGGCTCTCCACGCTGATCCGGGGCTACCGCACCGACCTCGCCTCCTACGTCGCCTGGTCCCGGGAGTCGCTCGCCGGTGACGCGCGGGGCAGCGTCTGGCTGGCCAAGAACGCCACCGAGGAGAACGCCTTCTTCGGGTGGCCCCTCGCCGTGCTGGTGATCGCGCTGATCTGGTGGCTGCGCCACAGCGTCGTGGTGCTCGGCCTGGCCGCCGTCGGCGCGGTCTTCGTGCTGTTCTCGCTCGGCCGGGAGATTCGCTTCGACGGGCGGGACACCGGCATCCCCGGCCCCTGGGCCGCGCTGGAGCACCTGCCGATCCTGCACTCGGTGGTGCCCACCCGGTGGTCGCTGGCGCTCACCCCGATCGTCGGCATCCTGCTCGCGCTCGGCGCCGAGCACGTCCGGCGACTGGCCCGGCGGCACCCGGCCGCCGGCGGGCAGATCCGGTTCGCCACCGCCGTCGTGCTCACCATGGCGCTGCTGCCGCTCCTGCCCACCCCGCTGCCCTCGGTGCGCCTCGACCCGACCCCGACCTTCGTCACCTCCGGCGCCTGGCGGCCCTACGTGGCCGGCGGGCACAGCATCGTCACGCTCCCGCTGCCCGACACCAACTACGCCGTCCCGCTGCGCTGGTCGGCCGAGACCCGACTGGACATGCCGCTGGCCCGGGGCTACTTCCTCTATCCGGACACCAGGCCCGGCGCCGGCCGGGTCGCCCTCTTCACCGCCCCGCCCCGCCCCACCAGCACCTTCTTCACCACCATCCGGCAGACCGACGCCGTGCCGCCGATCACCCCGCAGGACCGGGTGGCCGCCGTGGACGACCTGCGGTACTGGCGGGCGGGGGCGGTGGTCCTCGACCCCCGGCTGCGGCAGGCCGGCTCGCTGTACCGGGGGATGACCGAGTTGACCGGGATCACGCCGACCTTCACCGGCGGGGTCTGGCTCTGGGACGTGCGTCCCCTCGTCGACTGAACGGGCCTGCGGGCCGGGTCAGGCCTGGCGGACGCAGCAGCCCTGGCAGATCTTCGGCCGGGGCAGGGTGAAGGCCAGGCAGCAGGTGCGCCGCTGCACGGTCGGCTCGCCGGCCGGGCCCGGCACCAGCTCGACCAGGTCGCTCAGGTCGAGCGCGTCGAGCAGTGTGCCGATGGTCGCGGTCGAGGAGCCGGGGAGCGCGTCCGAGGCGCGCAGGATGCCGTGCGCGATGCCGGAGGCGACCGAGCCGAGCAGCGTACGGGTGCCGATCCGGACCTCGCCCTGGATGGCCGCGATCAGCGGGGCGAAGTGGGCGTCGAGCAGCGAGGCGCGCAGCGCGTCGAGCAGCGCGGCCTCGTCGGCCACCACCCGGACGCCCGGCGCGCCGGCCAGCGCCAGCGGGTCGCCGGGGAGCACCGCGACCGCGGTCGAGCTGCGCAGGCCCAGGGTGAGCAGCTGGTGGTGGTCCTCGAAGTGGATCAGCACGTCGGCCGGGTCGAGCAACGGCACCCGCCGGGCCGAGGCCCAGCCGAGCACCGCCGGCAACGCCGTCCAGTAGCTGTAGGACTTCCAGGCCAGCGCGGCGCAGGCGTGCGGGGTGCCGCCCCAGCGCCGGCCCGCTGCCCGCAGGAACTCGGGGAGCAGGGTGCCGTCGACCAGCCGGGCGGCCGGAGCCCAGTGCGGCGCGCCGTCGGTGACCAGCAGGCCGCGCGCCAGCCCGGGCAGGTCGTCGGTGCCGAACATGGCGCGCAGGGTCGCGGTCACCGGGGCGAACGGGGAGGTGACGTCCCGCCCCGGCATCACCGCAGTCACCTTGGTCGTCCCCTGTCTGGTTGCCGCACCGGCCGCCGTCTGCCGCCGGCCCGGACTAAGGCTAGCCTAACCACAGCTTCCGCCGGAGGGAAAGTGGTCCCGTGGGTTCCGGGGAGAGGTCCGGGTCACTCCGTCGCCCGTCGCGTACTACCCGGCGAGCTGGGCGGAAAACGCCGCCCGGCGGGGCGGCAGGCCGCGCAAGCATCGACGGACACCGCTGGAATGTCAAGGTGAGTGTCGAATACGAGGCAGTTTCCGTACACGTTCGGCCACTGAACGTGAAAATGGTCTTCCCGCGTACGAGGAAGCCGATGACGACCTCACCGATCGAGCGTGCCGCCGACTCGTTCGCGGCCGAACTCGCCCGGCACCGCACCGGCCGAGGGCTGTCCAAGAAGCAGTTGGCGACGCTGATGGGGTTCGACCCGTCGTACGTCAGCCACGTCGAGGGTCGGCGGCACCGGCCCACCGAGGACTTCGCCCGCCGCGCCGAGGCCGTGCTGGAGGCCAGCGGCGCGATCTGGCAGCGCTTCCGGGAGTACGACGAACTGCGGCACGGCCGTTCCGGCGGCGCGCACCGGGACCCGCCCGTGCCCGGCCAGTGGCTGCCGCCCGGCACCGGGCTGGTGGTCGAGCGCGAGACAGCCACCCTCACTCACGCCGACGACGGCTACGTCTGCGCCATCCGGCGTGAGCTGTACAACGCCGGCACCGAACCGGTCACCCGCTACCTGGTCCGGGTCGCCGTCGACCGCTACCCCAACGACCCCGGCCGCTCCAACCGGCACCACCGGGAGCACCCGCTCACCTTCGCCGAGCTGCACCTGACGGCCTACCGGGACGACGGCGGCACGCGGGAGCCGATGCACTGGCGGGCCAAGCACGACCGGGACGCGTTCAAGGAGATCTGGCTGCTCTTCGAGAACGACGAGGGGCGCTTCCCGCTCTACCCGGGCGACCGGGCCACCATCGAGTACGCGTACCGGGTCGGGCGGGACAAGTGGGGCCCCTGGTTCCAGCGCGCCGTACGCCTGCCCACCCGGCACCTGGCCGTCCGCCTCGACCTCCCCGCCGACCTCGACCCGAAGGTGTGGGGCGCCGAGACGTCCCTTTCCGCCGAGGAGGGTCCGCTGCGTACCCCGATCCAGCGCAGCGGCGACGGCGGCCGGGCGATCTTCGACTGGGCGACCGACGACCCGCCGCTGAACGCCCGCTACCGGATGCAGTGGCGGTTCCGCAGCCAGCCCCCCGACGCCGAGCCCGAGGGCCCGGCCCCCGGCACCCGGGTGCGGGCCAGCGACCGGATGCGTGCGGTCGGCATCGTGCAGCGCGGCGACGACCTGCTCCGGCAGCCCGCCCGTCAGTTCGACCTGCCGCGCGAGGAACAGCTCGCCCGCGACGTTGTCGACCGCCTCTCCGGCGTGCTGGTCCGCCTCGACGAGCTGCACCCGTTCAGCAAGGGCGTCGGCATCGCCGCCCCGCAGCTCGGGCTCGGCTGGGCCGCCGCCCTGGTCCGCCCCGCCGACCGCGCCGCCGAACCGATCGTGCTGCTCAACCCCCGGGTGGTGGACAGCTCCCCCGACACCGACGAGCAGTACGAGGGCTGCCTCTCCTTCTTCGACCACCGCGGCCTGGTGCCCCGGCCGCTGTGGATCGACGTCGAGCACGCCCAGTGGGACGGCAGCCGGGTCATCACGTCCTTCGAGTACGCGATGGCGCGGCTGGTCGCCCACGAGATCGACCACCTGGAGGGTCGCCTCTACGCCGACCGGATGGCCCCCGGCGTGCCACTGGTGCCGGTCGAGGAGTACCGGGAGACCGGCACCCCCTGGCGCTACTGACCCGCTCCGGTACGCGGGCCGGTTGCCGGCCCGACCCGCGTACCGGTGGACGGGGGGCCGGGTCGCGTGCCCGACGGGGCAGGGGCACGCGACCCGGCCCGGGGGGAGAAAGGCCTAGATGTTGCCGAAGGTGTCGTAGCGGATGTTGCCCGGCGGCACGTCGTCGGCGGCCAACGCGCGCAGGGTCGCCCGGACCATCCCCGCCGAGCCGGAGACGTAGCAGTCGTGCGTGGTCCACGGGCCGTACCGGGTGACCACCTCGGAGATGTCGCCGAGTTCGCCGTCGAAGCCGGGGTCGTCGCTGCACGCCGGGGTCACCGACAGCCACGGGTGGGCGGCCACCAGCTTCTCCAGGGCGGGCAGCCCGTACAGCTCCGCCGGCCGGCGGGCGCCGTAGAAGACATGCACCCAGCGGGTCCGGTTGACCCGGGTCAGCTCCTCCACCAGCGCCTTGATCGGGGCCAGCCCCACCCCGCCCGCCACGCAGAGGATGTCCCGCGTGGAGGCGCGGTCCAGGGTCATCGAGCCCATGGGCGCGGCCACCCGCAGCAGGTCGCCCGGCCTGGTCCGGCGGACCAACGCCCCGGACACCCAGCCCGCCGCGCCGGCCGGCGTCCGCACGTGGAACTCCAGCACGTTCTCCTCGTTCGGGGCGTTCGCCACCGAGTACGTCCGCCACACCCGCGGGTGGTGGCGGGGCGCCTCCACGCTCACGTACTGCCCGGCCTGCCAGGTCATCGGAGCCTGGAGGGCGCGCACGGTCAGCACCGCGGTGTCCGGGCCGTGCCGCTCGTGGGTGAGCACCTCGGCGTGCCAGAACGGCGGGTTGTCGTCGGCCGCCGCGCCGGCCAGCATCCGCTCGCTGATGCTGGCGTACGCCTCCCGCCACGCCTGGTCGTACTCCAGGTTCCAGCCGTCCCCGGCCGTGCTGCGCAGCGCGTCCAGCAGGGCGACGCCCATGGTCTCGTAGTGGCTCGCCTCGACGTGGAACTTCCGGTGGTCCCGGCCCAGCGCGCGCAGGTACTCGTCGAAGCTCTCCGGGTCGTCCATCGTCTGGGTGGCGGTGACGATCGCCTCCAGGATCCGGTCGCCCTGCCCGTTCATCTGCACCGGGAAGAGCATGCGCAGCGCCGGGTCGAGGAGGAAGAGCCGGGCGTAGAAGTGACCGCTGAGCCGCTCCCGGTGCTCCTCGACCAGGGTCCAGCTCTCCTTCAGCAGTCGCGCGAAGTTCTCCACGAGGGCACGCTCCTTCTCCTGACGGGCGGATCGGCCCCCATAGAATCTCCACAGAGCGTGCCGGCCGGTCGCACACGATGTGCGACCGGCTCACCTGCCCGCCGGACGTGCCGACCGGCCCCGGAGTGCGGCACAGTGGTCCGGTGACGGTTGACGAGCTCACCCGCCCGGTCTCCCGCCGGACCCTGGGCACCGAGACGCTGCTCGTGCTCGGCCTCTCCCTCGGCCAGTCGGCCGTGTACGCCCTCGTCTCGCTGGTCGCCAAGCTGACCGCCACGGGCGGGCTGTCGAAGCAGACCGCCTCGCTGAACACCTCCGTGACGGCCCGGCCGTACCTCGACCTGACGTACCAGCTGCTCGGGATCCTCTTCGCGCTGCTGCCGGTGCTGCTCGCCGTACACCTGCTGGCGCGCGACCCCGGCGACCCGGCGCGGGCGCTCGGCGCCGACCTCAGCCGGCCCGGGCAGGACCTGGCCCGGGGCGCGGGCCTGGCGGCGCTGATCGGCCTGCCCGGACTGGCCCTGTTCTGGGTGGCGGCCCAACTCGGGATTAACGCCACCCTGGTCCCGGCCGCCCTGCCGCACCTCTGGTGGGCGGTGCCGGTGCTGATCCTGGCCGCCGTGCAGAACGCCGTGCTGGAGGAGGTGATCGTGGTCGGCTACCTGGTCACCCGGCTGCGGCAGCTCCAGTGGCGGCTCGGCGCGGTGCTCGCGGCGAGCGCCCTGCTCCGCGGCTCCTACCACCTCTACCAGGGCTTCGGCGCGTTCCTCGGCAACGCGGTGATGGGCGTGATCTTCGGCCTGTTCTACCTGCGCACCCGACGGGTGGGACCGTTGATCGTGGCGCACACCCTGCTCGACGTGGTCGCCTTCGTCGGCTACGCCCTCCTGCCGAAGTCCTGGTTCGGCTGGCTCTGACCCCGTCGCCGGCTCGGCGAGAAGGCGGTGTCGCGGTTCGCTGGCCGGATCAACGGCGCGGCGGGCGGTAGAGGCTGATCGCGCGGGCGGCCAGGCGCTCGGCGGCGGTCGTGTCGCCGGCCGCCGCGGCCAGCGCCGCCGCGCCGGGAAGCAGCCGCGCCGCCTCAGACCACGAAGAGGCCGATGTCACCGGCGTCCAGGCCGGCGGCGGTCAACGCCCGGCCGACCGCCTCCTTGCCCAGCGGCAACGCCTCGACCTG
>NZ_JBEXLR010000085.1:0-28961 GCF_040610095.1 Micromonospora sp. NPDC004540 | reverse complement strand
CCATCGTGCAGTGGGATTCCGACCGACCGCCGACCTTGGTCAGCTTCAACGACACCGGGCACCTGTAGCTGTATGCATTCGCTCATCGGCACGAGCGGTCGGCTGACTTGGCGGTCTAGCAGGTGCGGACCCCGACGCCCGATCGGCGGCATGAGCGGATGCGGGGCCTCGCCGCCACCACCCCGCAGGCCGGCGCGCCAAAAAGACTTCTTGACCACGCTGTCAGGGCTGATCTTCGTCGTAGAAGATCGCGGTTAAGCGAGGCAGGAGGCGGCGCAGCCGCACCTCGTCCTCGAAGTCGAAGTACTCGCCCGCAGGCCCGGGCGGCAGATTCTCACCCTTGTCCGGCAGCGCCGTCCAGAACGTGTCCTCGTCCTCGGCGGCATGTGGCGCGACGTAGAGCATCGCCTCGCAGTCGAGGTCACCGGTGTCCACCTCGATGACGTCGGCGAGCGAGTCCGGGTCGGCGAGGGTCGCCTCCCAGCGCGCCCGCCCCTGCGCCATCAGCCAGCCAAGAAAGTACGCGAAGCCGTCATCGGAAGCGCCGCCGTTGATGACATACGCTGCGGCCCACAGATCCCAGCGGTAGGCATCCCGATCGAACAACTCATCCTGCATCTCGTGGAAGGCCACCAACTCGGCGAGCGGCCGACCCCGTAGCAGGTCTGTGAGCGCCTCCGGCACCCCGTCGACATCGCCCACCCGTGCACATGCGGCCTCGACAAGCTCCCAGAACCCATCCCTGTCCACGTCAGCATTCTGCCTTCGCAGTGCGACGTGCAAACGGTCGGACGGAGCACGTCCTCCCGTCGTACCGTCTCACGCACATCGGCAGTTGTGGACGTCATCGGCTCCACCGGGCCGGTCACCGACCGTGAGGAGCGGCGATCTGCTGCGCGCACGAACGGCGGCAGTTCCGGATGTGGTCGAACATCTTCAGGAGTCGCCTCCGGCCGAGCCTTACCGTGGGTTGCCGCCGTTCCGGCGTCCCCTCGTCGCCGCGTTGACGATCTGCCGGAGATCGGCCGTCTTGTCAAGGCAAACGTCTCGGTGCGGGCTCGCAGCCGGCATACCTGCGCAACAGCGTGACCGACGTATAGATCTCGAGGTCCGGGTTGCGCCATTGGCTCACTGCCCCACCTAACGAGCGACGGTGAAACACCAAACCGGAATCTACGTTGTCACACTCAAGCGGTAGGTTCTCCCGTCGTGGATGCTTCGGAACCTGTCCCAGCAGCGGTTGTCCCAGCGAGCCGATCAGCGCGGGTCGCTCGGTTCGCTCGCGGGACGCTGTTGCGCGACGAGTTTCCACAGCTACTGCCGCTGATACATCCGACCAGGAACCCAGACTTGGACCTGGCGACGTTGACTGCCGGCAGCGGCCGGAAGCTGTGGTGGCTGTGCCCGGAGGGCGGGGATCACATGTGGCGGGCGGTCGTGGCAAATATGACCAGGCCGAACAGCCGCTGCCCGTTCTGCGTAAACCAGCGGGTATCAGTGACGAACTCCCTCGTCACTCGGTACCCGGAGGTGGCGGCGGAGTGGCATCCGACCGCGAACAACGGACGCCGCCCGGATCAGATTGTGTATGGCAGCAACGAGCGCGCCTGGTGGCAATGCGCCGCCGACGGTCGGCATCAATGGCAGACGCGAATCGTTCAGCGCACGGCCGAGCGCACCGGGTGCCCGTACTGCACGAACAAGCGTGCGTCGGCAACGAACAACCTCGCGGTGTTGTACCCAAAAGTCGCCGAGCAATGGCATCCGCATCGGAATGGCTCTTTGACGGCGGCCACTGTCCCGGCGGGCAGCGGCGCCAACGCCTGGTGGACGTGCCCGGGCGGCCCGGACCACGAGTGGCAGGTACGGGTCGCGCAACGCACCACCGGCGGTGCCGGCTGCCCATTCTGCCAGAACCAGCGAGTGTCGATCACGAACTCGCTCGCCACGCTATTCCCTAAGGTGGCCGCTCAACTCGACGCCGAACTAAACGGAGGGCTCACCCCCGCCGAGGTCATCGCAGGAAGCAACAAGCCGCGCTGGTGGCGATGCTTGGCTGGCCCCGACCATGTCTGGAAGGCAAAGCCACACGACCGTACGGCCAGAGGCGGAACCGGTTGCCCTGCCTGCGTAGGACACCAGGTATCAGTGACGAACTCGCTCGCGACATTGTTCCCGGACGTTGCTGCGCAGTGGCATCCCGTGCGCAATGGAGACCAGCGTCCAGAAAACGTGACCGCGTACAGCAACACGCCGGTTTGGTGGCAGTGTCTACAGGACTCAAGCCACGAATGGAAGACCGCCCCGAGCAATCGCAGCGGGGGACACACCGGGTGCCCGTTCTGTAAGAACCGCCGAGTGTCGGCGGAAAATAATCTTGCCGTGATAAACCCCGCATTGGCGGCCCAATTCGATCCCGCCCTCAACAAGGGAATCACCCCGGAGCAGGTGGTAGCCAGCAGTTCCTTCCGGGCGGTGTGGCGGTGCGCCGCCGGCCCGGATCACATATGGGAGATGTCGGTCGCCTCTCGGATGATCCGGGACGCCGGCTGCCCGGCCTGCCGCGGCCGTAAGGTATCGGTAACGAATTCCCTTGCGACGCGGCGCCCGGACCTCGCGGCCCAATGGCATCCCACTCGCAACGCCGCCCTGACACCAAACGACGTGATCGCCACGAGCAGCACGACTCTGGTCTGGTGGAAATGCCCTTATGGGCTAGACCACGAGTGGTCGACCATGGCCTACCAGCGGACTGTTGTCGGTACGGGCTGTCCCTGCTGCAGAGGCCTGCGGATCTCGGTGACCAACTCCCTCGCGACACGGCGCCCGGACTTGGCGGCCCAGTGGCACCCCACCCGCAACGGCGCCCTGACTCCGGAGAAGGTGGTATCCGGCAGCAAAATCTCAGTTTGGTGGAAATGTGCGGAAGGTCCTGACCACGAATGGTCCGCAACGCTCGACAAACGGGCAGGGCGGGACTCGACCGGCTGCCCCGCCTGCGCCGGGGTGCAGGTGTCAGTGACCAACTCGCTCGCCACCCGGTCTCCGCTCATCGCAGCCCAACTCGATCCGTTACTCAACGACGGACTCACTCCAGACAGGGTGGTCAACGGCAGCGAGGAGAAACTGTGGTGGCGGTGTCCAGAAGGACCCGACCACACCTGGCCAGCGGTCGTGTCCAGCCGCACCCGCGCCGGCAATGGCTGCCCCTGCTGCGCCGGCCAACGCCTGTCCGTGACTAACTGCCTAGCGACCCGGTTCCCGGAGATCGCGACCGAACTCGACCCGGAACTCAATGAGGGATTGACCGCCGACCAGCTAACCGCTGGCAGCACCAAAGCGATCGAATGGCGCTGCCGCAACAACCCCGAGCACACCTGGACCACTAAGGTGTCGAGCCGGACGGCCGGTGACACCAACTGCCCGGTCTGCGCGGTCACCGGCTACAACGCCGCCAAACCTGGGTTTCTGTACCTTCTGCGCCGCGAGTTCGACGGCCGCGAGCAACGCAAGATCGGCATAACCAACGTGCCCGACGCCCGGCTGGCTAAGCTACGCCGATACGGATGGCAGCCGGTCGAACTGTCGTCGCCGCTGGACGGAGCAGTGGCCCGTGAGCGGGAGCAGGCGTTCCTAGCCGTCCTGGTCGTTCGCGGCCTGCGCAGCGGCCGCAAACTTGCACAGACGGCACGGGAAGACGGCTACACCGAAACGTGGAACCACGCCGACTTGCCGGTAGGATCACTAGCCGATATCGCGGCAGTGTCGGCCGCAATAGGCACAGTGATGCGAGTCGTCGAAAAGTCAGGCGGCTAATTCGAGCGGATATACCGCCAGAATTCTTCCATCACACGTCGTCGGCCAAGGCCGCCAGCACCAAGCTCAGGCACGCTCGACGCTCCGGGTTCGCGGAGGCCGGCGACTCGGCGAGCCGTATCCCTTACTGACGCTAGGTGGTCGGCGGGCCTGGGCTACGGACGGATCGCGGCCAGATCAGTGCACGGGCTGGGAGAGTCAGACGACCTGAGTCTGCTCCAGTCGGTCCATCGCCCGATAGGCTTTTCGAAGCCGGTCAGTCACATCGACTGCACCATCAAGGCCAGCACGGATCTGACGTACGGTGATCCGGTGGCCCGCGACCCACGGGCTCGCTTGCGCGATCGCCTTGACCTTGTCGGCTGGAACCTCGACAGCCTGCTCGATGTCGTAGGTGACGCTGTTCAGGACGACAAAGACGCAGGCGTGGAAGCTCCAACTCCGAAACGGCGAGTAAACGTGCGTGCGCCGGCTGCCGGGCTCGATGACGCGGCACTTCACCTGCAGCAAGGTGCCGTCTGCCGCACGAACGTCCCAGCTCTTCTCCGACTGCGGCGCAAGGCAGCCTCGGTATGCCGTTGCAACGACGGACTCGGCCAAGTCACCAGCAGGGGCATTACGCGACCTGACAACGCCACGCTGGATCAGCTCAGTGAGGATCCGAGAGTAGAGCCCGAGCAGTTGCCGGACGCTCATCGAGCGGAGATCAGGGTCGGCAGCCGTCTGCACGGCGCGACCGTACACCCGTGCTGCAGACGAGGACACGTCGTGAACCCCCTCGGCGGCAGATCCGCGCTCTCGTGAGCCCAACGAACGAAAGCCAACGCAGGCCGATCTCAGTCACCGACCAGCTCCATAGCTCGATCCTTCGGAATTCGCCAACCTGCAGGAGCCCGATCGTCAGCGATACTCGGATTGGGGGGCGGCAGATGCCGTTCCTCGATGGACACCACGTAGCGGCGCCACCCGGACTCCGCTTGAAACCTTGCCAACCAGATCTCCTTCGCGCCCAGTGGTTGGTCATGATTCCACCGTGCCCGACCTCGGAACCAGACGTCCGAGATGCCGTGTGGGAGGATAAGGTCATCGACCTGCTCAGATATTCCGTCGTCATAAGAGTCGGACAGTCGGTAGAAGTAGTGGGCGCCTTCCCCGTGACCCCGGGCAAAAAGGAAGAGGTGCCGCTCATCGGCCGATTGGGCCAGGAGTTTGTTGAGGTTCTCACGGGCCCAGTCCTCCGCCAGCATCTCAGCGCACACCTGCGCGAGCTCGTTCCAGCGTAAGGGGATCGATCCGGCCTCGGTCTGGGGCTGCCCTGCCTTCTTCGCCCGTGCCCACTCACCCATCAGCCTCGTGGCTGGGGGTGAGGTGACCTCAACGATGCCGCGGCGCTCCTGGCCATCGGCGTACACCCAAGAACCGTCAGGCTTCTTGTCACCAGCGCCAGCATCCGCGAGCTTGATGTCGACCCCGAGGACCTGCTCCAAGGCCAGAAATGCAATCTTTTCCTCACGGCTTGCCTTCGCCCCGGCCACGTTGCTCATGGCTTGGAGAGTAGCTGGGCGCCGCAGAGCGGGCGCGGAAGCGGTACCCGTGGAACCGGTCGACGGTAAATCGCAGGAGCGGTTCACCAACCTCGACGTGGGCCCTAGCGTCCCGTCACTGACACCTTCTACGTGGCTTGGTGTTGCTCCATCCTGGTTGAGTTTGCTCCTGCCGTTGATGCAGCAGTTGCGGGCTCTGCTGTGCGGTCTGGTGGGTGACGGCGGGTGGACGCGTTGGTGGCGGGGCAAACGCGGATGTTGTTGCGGCGCTACGCGGGCCACGGCGCGCGGAGGAGGTCGCGGTCCTGGTCGGGGCGTCTCGTCCGACGGTGAAAACCTGGGTGCGCAACTAGATTTGGTCACGTACGCGCCATCGTGAGCGACCGCCTTCTGCTGCGCCCCTGGCGCGATGAGGACGCCGACTTCCTGCTGGATCTCGAGTCGCGCTGGGAGGTCGTGCGATTGTTGGGAGCGCAGCCCACGATCATGAACAACCGCGAGGATGGCCTCGCCTCGATCGCACGCCGGCGCGCCATCGACGATCCGCTCGAAGGGATCTGGGCCATCACCACAGCGGCGGACGGCCGGCTGGTGGGATACCTCCTGCTCAAGCCGATTCCCCTGTCGGCCGGGCAACCAGCCGGCGGGCCGGCCGATGTCGAGATCGGCTGGCACTTGCATCCGGAGGCCTGGGGGCATGGCTACGGCTCGGAAGCAGCGGCGGCGGTCCTAGATGACGCGTTCAGCCGGGGCCTCGCGACGGTCATAGCGGTCACGGATCCGGACAACCGTGCCTCCCAGGCCGTCCGCCGGCGGCTCGGCATGACGCACGTTGGCCGCACGACGCGGTACTACGACACGTCGAACGAACTCTTTGAAAAGCTGGACAGCTGATCGGCAAGACCGCCTCTGCCGGTCGCCACCGCCACATCGGCAGAAGCGGATGCGCGGCGCCGTCGACGCCGCATCGCTGGTAATGGCGCCTTCAAGACCGCTGGCGGTTGTGCACCGTACTTTCCTCCGCTCATCGCCGTCGGTCCGCTGGAGGCTGTGGGCGTTGGACTCTGGGCGGACTGTGCGGTGACCCGTGGGCGGACAGCTGTCAGCGAGGGCGGTCAGCGAGGTGCCCGTTGACGTGTGCTGGAGCCGTTGCGTGCCGGTGATGGCCAGTGGCGGCGGACGGTGCGTTCGGACCTGCCGATTCGGGCGGCGATTTCGGCCGGGTGCAGGGTGGGGTCGCGTCGCCGCCAGTAGGCGACCGCTGGGGCGGTGCCGGCCGGCACCTCGTCTGGGTTGGTGTCCAGGGCCGCGTGCGGCAGCTCCGGCCTGCTCGCGCCGTCGTTGTCCGTGGGTCCTGACTGCGAGGCCTCATTAGGCCGTGTCGGCGGCGTGTCTCGAGCCGGGTCGTGGTGCGTGTCGCCGCGCCGTACCCGAGTGCGGGTCGCGCGGGTGGCGGTCGGGGCTGGTGATTGTTCGGCTAGGGGCGGAGCGGTTGGCGGTTTGACCAGGGCTGTCCCGAGCGTCGCGGCGTGGATCCTTGCGGTGATCTCGACGAGGCTCACGCTGGCGACGATGACGAGCCCGTCGACGGAGATGGGCAGGAGGTAGGCCGCGCCATGTTCGGTCTCCCCGTAGCGGGCGGCGACGCCGACGAGGTGCCAGTAGCTCACCCAGGTGGCGATGGCGGCGATGACAGCGGTCGCGGCGAGGCGGATGGCGCGGAGCAGGCGGCGGTGGTGGGGTGCGCGGGAGATCAGCTCGACGGTGAGCAGCAGGGCCAGGGGCGGCCACGCGGCGATGATTTGGCTTATCGGGTTCGGGCGGGCGTGCAGAACGTTCGCGGCGACTGACGCGACGACGCCGAGGGCGAGGCTTGCCCGTACCGCCCACCTCAGTCGCTGCAGTTGGTCAGCGGCGTCACCAGTCAGCGCGTCCGGTGAATCGTTACTGCTGGAGGTGAGCGTGGCGTTCGCGGTCACTCGGCGCCTCCCTCCGTGTTGAGCAGACGGCGGTTGCCGGAGGCACTGCCGTGGCGGCGCAGGTCGGCGATGAGTCGGTCGGCGAGGGCGAGCGTGTCGTCGCTGGGTTCGGCGTCGATGTCGTTGAGCCGGCGTGCCAGGGTTCGGCGCAGCATCCGGATGCCCTCGACATCGCCGAGGTCTGCGCGGGCTCGCATCGCTGCCTGGTACAGGGCTTCGTGGTGCGGGTTGTGGGTGATGGCGGCGTCGAGGACGGCCAGTTGTTGCGCGGGGTGTCCTGCGAGGGTGTCCGTGAGCGCGAGGTGCGCGTCGAGGGCTTCCTGGCGTACTGCCTCCCGGTAGGGCTCGATCCATTCGTAGTCGCAGCCGTCGGCGAGGGGGCCGCTGTAGGCGTCGACCGCTCGGCGTAGCGCGCCGGCGCGGGTGTGCGGGTCGGTGGCCTGTGCGGCGTCGCGGATGGCTGTGCGCATGCGCCACAGGTCGATGTCGAGCAGGTCTCGGTTGAGGACGTAGCGGTGGTCGGGGTGGGTGACGTGTCCTGCGGATCTGCTGGCGTGGCGTAGGACGGCGCGCAGTCCGGAGACGTAGGTGTAGAGCCGGCCGGCGGCTTTGCTGGTTGGGGCGTCGGGCAGCAGGTCGTCGAGGACCGCCTCGCTGGAGGCGGCGCCGTCGTGCACCGCGAGGTACACCAGCAGCTCAAGGGATTTGGCGCGTGGTGTGCGGTGCGGGTCTGCGCCGACGACGGCGGGTGCGCCCAGCACCTGGACCCGCACTTGCTTGCCGTCCTCGGGGTCGCTGCCCCTGTCGCTGGCTGCCTGATCTGGCGCCTGCGAATTCTCAGGGAGCCTGGATGCTGGGACGGCGGGGCCGTCCTGGTGCCCGTCTCCTGGCACGGCAGCGGTGCTGCGGGGTTTGTCGGCTCGGGTTTCGCCGTCAGCAGTCGAGTCGGTGAAGGCCCCTTCGGTGTGGGTGGCGGGAGAGGGCGGAGTCTCGGCTGCGGGCGCGTGGGCAGCCTCGGCGGGCACAACGGATAGGCGTTCGGCGGGCTCGGGGACCTGTGGCAGCCCGGTGTGTGACTCCGCGAGGGTCGTGAGCAGGTCAAGGGCCTCGGCCCGGTTAAGAACGGTAAGGCGGTCAATCTCGTCAGGGTGGGTGGTATGCCGGGCGTCGCGATCGCCGGAGGTGGTGGTGCCGTCGGTGTCGACGGTGATGGTGCCGCCGGCGGGCCAGTGGCCGAGGAGAACGCCGTGGATGTTCAGGCGTTGGCCCTGGTTGAGCAGGGCGGCGATCCGGGCCTGCTCGCCGCTGGGGTCGGCCAGCAGCATGACTGGTGGGAGCGGTTCCTCGTAGGGGTTGGCGGCGCGCAGCTCGTCGATGGTGCCGACGTCATGCTGCTGGAGCAGCCGGGTGCGGTGCATCGTCTGCGCTTCGAGGTTCCGCAGGGCCTCGTCCAGGTCGGTGGTGACGGTCAGCCGCGGCGTACGGGGCAGGTTGGCATTGGTGGCGCCGAGCAGCGTCGCCGCAATCGCCGATGGCACGACCACCTCGGTGCGGGCGTCAGGATGTTCGGCGCCACCGGCGGCGAGGGCGGCGGTGAGGAGTCCGCGGGCGGCGGCGTGGGCGCCGGGCCCGGTGAGGCTCAATCCCGCCGAACGCCACGGCGGCGACAGCAGGGTGTGCAGTGTCGGCACGACCGGCCTCGGGCCTTCATCTTCAGCCTGGCCAACGGCAGGGTGCGCGTCGTCGCGGTCCGATGTCCGGTCGTGCCGTTCACCGCTGGCGGTGTGCCGGTCCGGGAAGGGGTTGTCGGCGCGCCGGTGTGCCGGATCACCCAGCTGTGAGTAGCGGGCGGTGGCGCGACGCAGCCCGCGACGGATCTGGGCGACCACCGGCGGCATGGGGGTCAGGGTGGTGTCGTCGAGGCGAGGCCGGTTCGAGGATGTGCGGGGTACGTAGCGGCGTCGGCGGTGGGCCCAGACCAGCGCGACGGCGGCGACGATGGCGCCGGCCAGGCCGAGGTCGACCCAGCTCCCGGTGGGAAGCGACACCCCTGGGGAAGATTTCTCGGCCGGGCGGCTGGTGTCTGCCCTTGGGCTGACCGCGTTGCCTGTTGAGCTGGGTTGGGCGGCGTTTCCGTGGGGGTTCGTGGTGGCGGCGGGTTGCGGGGCGGCCGGGTGTTCGGTGGGCGCTGGCGCCGGACGTGACGGTCGCGGGTCGGAGTCCGGCGCCGCATGCTCGTCGGGATTGCCGCCCTTCGGTGGTGCTGTGTTAGCAGGCGGGCGCGCCGTGGGCGGTGGGTCGGCGTGTGCCGGCAGGTCGAGGGTCCAGCCGGGGTAGATGACGTTCGGGTCGCGCAGCGTGCCGCCGACGTGAGGGAAGTGGGTGCCGCGGTTGAGGGCGAAGATTTCCGGCCAGCGGTCGGCGTCTCCGAGGGTGCGTGCGGCGATCCGGCAGAGGCTGTCTCCGCGCCGCACGGTGTAGGTGGGTGTCTGCGCGGCTGGTCGCGGATCCGGGCTGGCGTGGTGGTGAGACGTGGACGTGGTGGTGGTTGATTCGGCGGCGGGCATTGCGCTGTTGCTCGTGTCGGTGGCGGGGTTGGCGTGTGCGGTGGCGCCCGTGGCGGTGGTGACGGCGGTGGCACCGAGCAGCGCCGCGGTGAGGCCCTGGATCGGGCCGGGAAGGCGGAGGGTCGTCGTCCAGCGCAGCCGGCGTGCCAGCGCGGCGTAGGCGTGGGTGAGGACGGCGGTGGCCAGGAGCAGCCACAGCGCCACTGCTCCGGCTTCGGCGAGGACGATGACGAAACCGGTGCTCATCGGTTGGGCGATCCACTGCCGAGCGGTGGCCGGTGAAGGTAGCTGCGGGGTCCATGTGCCGGTGGCGGCGAGGAGCACCGGCACGGCTGTTGTGGACAGGACGACGGTGGTGGTGGCTGCTGCGCGTGCTGTTCGGAACGTCACCTGGCCTCCCCTCGTGGCCCGCGCTGGCAGGCGAGGGTGCCGCCGGTGCGCGGGGTTGGACGGTGCCGTGACGCTATGGCCGCCGTGGCGGTGATGGGCGGTGATGACGGCTGACAGAACCTGACACGACCTCACACGACCTCACACCCGCAGGTCAGCGCCGCCCCGCGACAGCTCCTGACACGTGGCTGCACGGGCAGATCAATGCTGCTGATGGGTGAGCGGCTGGGTCAGCGCGAGCTCGGCGCGGGTTGGTCGCTGGCGGCGATGCCACCGAGTTGCAGCCGCCTCTGGTAGCCGTCTAGGAGCCGGGCAGCGGCGTCGGCGTCGCCCAGCGCGTTCAGCTGGTCAGCGGCGAGCTGGTGCAGCGTCTGGTTGTAGGGGTCGACGCGGATGGCGTCCTGCAGCAGCCGCAGCCGGTGGTGTGGATCGGTTTGGGCCGCTGCGGCGCTCGCGTAGGCGTCGAGGACGAGCCGGCGGGTGGACTCGCGGGGCGGGTCGATCCAGGCCCAGGTGTGACCGGCGGCGAGGTCACCGGTGTAGGTGTCGATCACCGTTTGCCAGGCGGGTGCGGGGTCGGTGAGGGCGGTGGCGGCGTGGTGGGCGGCGGCGTGCAGCCGCCACAGGTCGACGTCGACTCGGTCGGGGTTCAGGTGGTAGCGGTCGTCGGTGTGTCCGAGGACGGTGGCGTCGGTGGCGGTGCGGATGGCGGCCCGTAGGTCGCTGAGGGTGGTGTAGAGGCGGCCGGTGACGGTGTGGGCGGGTAGCCCGGGCCAGATCGCCTGGACCAGGTCTGTGGTGGTGGCGCCCTCAGGATGCATGGCGAGGAACACCAGCACTTGCAGGGCGGCGCTGCGGCGGATCGTGACGGGCTCCCCGCTGGCGAGGAGAGCGGGCCGGCCGAGCACCCGCACCTGAAGACGGGGGTTGGTGACCGCTGGAATGTCGAGCGCGGCCGCCCGACGGTCATTGCCGGCTTGTCGGGGAATCCGCGCGTGGCCGGTCTCGGCGGGCTGCCGCGGCAGCGGAGCCGGTTCGGTGACGGGGTGCTGCCGCTCACGGGCGGGGTGGGCGATGACGGCGAGCAGGTCCGTCGCGGCGGTGCGGTTGAGGACGCAGAGCCGGGGTCCTGTCCGCCCGGTGTGCTCGTCTCGGGTGTGGCCGTGGCGGTCGATGCTCCAGGTGGTGCCGGGCGGTCCGGCGCCGAGCATCACGACGGTTGCGCCCGCGTAATGCGAGGTCGCGAGTTGGCCGGCCGTCGGAGCGTTCGGCGGGTCGGTGAGCAGCAGCAGGTCCGGGTGGCCTGCTCCCCCACCGGGCGCGAGAGGTGTGTTGATGAGGGAGGAGATCAGCGCGGCCGCTTGGTCGACGGTGCCGACGACGCGCAGGCCGGGAATCTCGGTGTCCGTCGTGGAGATGTCGGGCAGGAGGGTGGTGAGGGCGGTGTGTGTGATGAGCAGGCGGTTCGTGTCTTGTGGGTCTCGCATGGCGGCGAGGAGTCGGGTGAGCAGGATGCCGCGGGCGGCGTCCGGGGCGCCGTCTCCGGTGAGGGCGACGCAGGGTCTGGGCAGGGCTGGCAGTGCCGCGGTGGCGGGTGTGGTGGGCGGCTGCTGGGTGTCTGCGTCGGTGAGGGCTGTGCGGACGGCGGTGACGGTGGTCGGTAGCGGTGCCAGGTCCAAGTCGTCGGGTGAGGGTTGTCCGGGTTGGTAGGCGCGGCGGCGGCGTAGCCACACCAGGGCTGCTGCTGCGGCGACCTGTTGGGCGGTGGTATCGGGTAGCCAGCCCCCGGGCACCGTGATGCCACCGCCGGTCTGCGTGTCGACTGCGCCGTCGTTCGGGTGGAGAGTGCCGGTGGAGGCCGAGACTGGCGGCGATGGTGTGTCCACGGTGGGGATGTGGGCGGTGTTGAGGGCGGCGGCGCCGGCCATGCTGGTGGCCGCCGCCTGCCAGGGTGTGGGCAGCGGTAGGCGGCGCAGCCATCGTGCGCGGGCGCGTGCCCGGCGGGCGGCGGTGACCGCGACGGTGCAGGCCAGGCCCAGCCACACCAGCCAGGCCAGGACGGTGAGCCCGGCGGTGAGCGTGTGTTGGTTCAGCGGGGCGGCGATCCAGCCCCGCAGCTGCGCCCCGGTGGGCCAGGCGGGCAGCGGCGGCCCGGCGAGTGTGGTCAACAGCCACGGCGGTACGACCAGCATGGTCAAGACGAAGGCGGCTGACACGACCCGCCGTGGCCACCTCATCCCCCGCGCTCCCGCCCGGTGACCTGGTCGCAGGCTGTGGGTCGTCGGGTCATCGGGCCGGCCGATGGGGTGGTGGGGCTTGTTGGCGCAGGAGGCGGGTCCACAGCTGGCGCAGCCACCACCCGGCCACGGCGATCGCGTAGATCACTCCGAGGATTCCCGAGGCGGGCCAGCTGACCAGCGCGGCGGTGATGACCGCGAGGGGCGCGCCGAGGATCAGTCGCAGAATCGGCTGAGAGACGACCGCCATGACCGCGCCGATGCCGAGGAGCAGGCCGCCGACGCGTCCGGCGAGGTCGATCCACAGGACCATGTTCGGCCAGCGGTCGGCGGTCAGCGAGTACTGGATCAGTGCCATGCCGAGCCCTGCGGTGATCACCGATCCGGTGGGAAACGCGAGCAGCTTCGACCAGCCGCCGGGTGGGGTGCGCCATTGTCGGGCGGCGACGAGGGCCATCACGGCGGCAGCGGCGATGATCGGGGCGATGGGCAGGAGCGTCCAGCGGAGAAACCCGCCGACGGGGTCGCCGATGTAGAGGCTGCCGAGGACGGCGTACATGCCGGTGACGGCGACGCCGAGGGATGCCGACGCCAGGATTCCGGTGCCCGTCTGGGAGCCAGAGCTCGATGGTGTGCCGGGTGTGAGGCTGGTGCGGGCGGTGATGGCGGAGGCGAGGACCGTGCCGGCACCGAGGCTGGCGATCACGGCGAAGACAGCGGCCACGGCGAGTTCACCCCAGTTGAGCAGCGCCCACTTGTACATGAGGCTGCCGTTCCACTCGGGGGTGAGCAGGAACTGGGAGATCAGCCCGAGCGAGGCGAAGCCGGGCACGGCGATTGCGACCGCCCGCCGCACCGGCGGTACCGGCTCCTCCCCCACCGGCTGCCCGGCAGTGGCATCGGCGGCGCCAGTGTCGGCGGCCCCGCGGGCCGCCGCCAGCGCAGGATCGGCGACCACGGTGGGGGTGATCCCGGCGGTTTCGGTGAGCACCTTTTCCAGTAGTGGCATCCGGGCGACAGCGCCGACGCAGTAGACGCCTGCGAGGTTTTCCGCCCCGATCTCCGCGGCCGCGATGGCCTCGGTCGTCAGTTGGGCGGCGCGGTGCAGGATCGGATGGGCGGCCTGTTCGAGCAGGCCCGTGTTCAGTACGACGGCTGAGCCCTGTGCCTGCGGGATCGTGACCGCGACATGGTCGGCCAGAGCATGCTTGCCGGTTCGGACGCTGGCCAGCAGCGCCCACCGGTCTCCATCGCCTCGTTCAGGGCTGGCGCCGGCGAGCAGGCTGGCGAGGGCGTCGTCGATGGCTGCGCCGCCGGCGGCCGGGTCGGCCAGGGTGGCGAGGACCTCGAACCCTCGCGGGCCGCGTCGCAGGACGGTGACCTCCGCCCCCGCGCCGACGTCACAGACCGCGATGAACGATCCGACCGGCAGCTGCCCCCCTGCGGCGAGGAGATGCCCGGCGACCGCCACCGGCGCCTCGATCAGCGTGGGTTGGGGCAGGCCTGCCCGATGTGCGGCGTGGCGCATCCATGTCCGGCGTCTTGGGCCCCACCCTGCTGGCACGACCAGCCGCACATCCTCGATGTCGGATCCGGCGACCTGCTGCGCCTCGTAGGCGACTCGGCGCAGGGTTGCCGCGACCATGTCGAGGGGATCGACGTCCGCGCCGGCGACGCTCAGCCGCTGGTCGGGAGGCTGCCGCGGGGACGGGATGAACCGATCAGGGGCAGTGGCGGCGGCCTGCCACGCCTGGTGGCCCGTCACCGCGGCCCCGTCCGGGGACAGCAGAACGGCGCTGGGCAGCTCGGGTTCCCCGTCGAACAGTAGCGGCGCCCATGTGCCGTCCGGCCACACGACCACGGCGGTGGTGCTGGCGCTTCCGCAGTCGATCGCTAGTCGCGCCTGCCCCGCTCGCATAGATGCCAGTCAAACATGAGGATCAGGTTCACGTCACCCGTGAATTACTCACAGCCACGGATCAAGGTTCGCGCATCCAGCGGTGGCGGACCACCGCAGCGCGGTGACCTACGGCGACGAAATCGGCGCAGCCACCGGACCTGACCGACCTCGACTTGACCACCTACCGCACCATCAATAGATAGATGTCCATCAGCAGCTCTTCTGGGAGGAAGTCATGAAGCCCGCCATCTACCCGATGACAGCGCAAGCACAAGCCGTAGCGACCAGGTGGACGCAGGCGGCCTTGTCCTGCGAGCCCGCCGACCATGCGCGGGCCGAGGCCGCGGCCCGGCTCGCCTACCAGGCGGCTGGGCTGCCTGAGCCGTCCCGCTTCCTCTGGTGCCCCTCTCCCCCAGCCGCTGTCGAACAACTGCAACGCCTCCTCGAAGACGGGCACACGTCGCTGGTCACGTCGGTGCGGCGCGGCAACCTCAACCGGTCCCTGGCTGCGGTGCGGGCGCCGATCTGGGAACAGACCAGCGAGCTCGACCGGTTCACCGCCTTCGGGGACTTCCACCACTTCATGGAATGGACCGGCTACTACGGCGAGCAGCGCTACGACGGCATCGAAGCCCGCTACAACCTCATGGAGTACCGGTACCGCTGCAACCCGGTCACCGAGCCTGAGCGCAGCGCCCTCGAGCCGGTGCTGGAGACGGTGCGGCGGGTGTACGACTTGGTGCATGGTCCGATCTGGGCGACCATCGACCGCAACCTCACCGCCAGCTACGCCATGCTGTCCGCCTGGTTCTGGGACGTCGGAAGCAGCATCGTCGACCAGGACGACGAAGGACACGCCATCGTCCGCTACTGCCTCAATCCCCGCGACTGGTTCTTCGAGCCGGCCTGGAACTACTATCCGGACTGGCTCCTGCTGGCCACCATCGACACGTACCAGGAGGTCCTCGGCACCAGGCCAGACGCCGCCTGGGACGGATGCAGGGACGTGGCGCTAGCGGCCGGGCCCTGGTGGCCGCTCACCGACGTAGCCGTCATGAGCGAACGGCCCACCACCCTCCGGGTCAACGAGCATGGGCAGCTTCACGCCGAGGACGAGCCGGTAGTCCTCTGGCCCGACGGCAGCCAGATGTGGGCACGCGACGGCAAGGCGCTCCCGCCACCGTGACCCGCCGACGAAAGTAAATCGCAAGGGACAACCCGCAGGCTGTTTCATCCGCGGTTGGGCATCCAGCTACGGCAAGAAGTCACATCCGTCGGTTGAACGTGCCCAGCTGAGCTTTGTCGGGCGGGTGGATTTGACCGACGACCCCTTGTTGCCAATCGTAGCGACCCCGCGGCATTGGGCCGCGTGCACCGGAAAGACGTGGTGTCCGTACGCAAGGACCATCTAGCCCTTGACCACCTTCGCCAGCACGGTGGAGACGACATCCGGCAGAACGGGGATGTCACGCTCCATGAGCTCGTCGCTGATGTCCCGAGCGGTAAGCGCGGGATCTGCGTCATGCAACCTGATGATCAGCTTGACGACGTACTCGTCTAGATCGTCCGCACCTCGGATGATGCGGGAGGGCTTGTAGTAAGGGTCCGTGTGCCCGTATGTCATGGCGCACCTCCAGCCGCGGCCTCTCGACGTTATGAGCGCAGGCGGCTGCTGATCCAGGACACCTTTCTGTCACGGTGGCGCCGCGCAGGTGCACGTTCCTGCCACGGATAGGGTGCTTGCTGCCCGGTGGGGATCTCGGGGTCGGGGAGAGGCAGGCCGGTCACATGGTCGATGTCGCAGTCGTCGACCCGTTGCCCGTGTTCCGGGCTGGCGCAGCGGCCACGCTGGCGGCCGCTGCGCATGTCGTCGAGCAACCATCCGATCTGCTCGCCTGGGCGCGAGAGCATCCGACCTCGGTCCTGGTGCTGACCCTCGGGTCGGAACGGGATTGGTCACTACTGACCACTGTGACTTACCGCTACGCTGCCGTGGCCGTGGTCGCGCTGACCTCCGACCCGATTCCAGCCGTCGGCGTCCGGGCGGTATGGGCGGGAGCCCGTTGCGTTCTGCCCCGCTCGACGTCGCTGGAAGCTCTACGGCAAGCGGTGCAGGCGGCAGCTGACGGCGTGTCCATCCTGCCAGCCGAGGTCCTCCGCGCTTTGGGCGGGCACGAGGGTGCGGAATCCCTGAACATGCCTCGACCGTTGTCGGAGGAGCAGCTGTCGTGGCTCCGTGCTCTTGCCAGGGGTAGCACGGTTACCAGACTGGCATCCCTGGCCGGTTACTCGGAACGTGCGATGTACAGGCTGCTCCGTAGCCTCTACGCGCAGCTCGGCGTCCGCAGTCGTACCGAGGCCCTCATCCGGGCGCAGAGTCTGGGTCTGATCGACCCGCGGTGATTCCGCCCCTGAAAGACCTAATGATCGGGTCCAGCGTGAGCGCGGCGGACTGTTGCCTGAGCACGACTAGCATCTTCAGCATCCGGCGAGCCATGCCGGGGGGACGCCGGGTCCCGGCCTGGTGGAACACCTCGGTCGCGGCGGCAAGCGGGTCGCCGCGGCAGACATGCAACCCACAAACGGCGAACCCGATGAAGTCGAGCGCCGCGAAGTCCCGAGGGTCGCTCCTGTGTATGGCCTTCGCCTCGTCGAACAGTTGAACGAAATCCGTCCGTGCCGCCGGGGGATCGTTGCGCAGCCGCGTCAGCGCACGAATGGCAATAACGATCAACGCATCCCCGTGAGCTCTGCTGCGCGCTGCGGGCACGATCGCCTGCGCGGCCTTGTTAGGTCGCCGCGCGAGCAGGTATGCAAGGGCAAGGGTGGTTCGCGCCCTGCGGAACACGCGCCGGTCGCCGTCCACCAGCGCCCGTTCGCTGCTGCTCTCCGCGATCCTCACCGCTTCCGCCACGATGGGTAAGCGATCATCGATGGGGTCAATGGCATCGAGAAGACGGGTGGCAGTAGCCTCGGAGCACTCGGCGACCAGTTGGCCGGTCCTTTGAACCCGCTCGATGAGCACGAGGGCCGTCGTGGCGTCGCCCTGCTCCATCGCGCTACGCGCTCGCGCAAGATCCAGCCGCGAGGACTCCAGCGGCCCGAGTTCCTTTAGAACGCGGGCTTGGTCCTGCAGCGAAAACGCTTTTTCGTACTCGCCCCACCGCAGATGGCAGTCAGCGAGACCGTTCAGCGCTTCCGCCTCGCCCTGCCCATCGCCGCTCTCCCCGGCACGCTCGATCGCTTCCTGGTAGCGGCGTTCCGCGCCTGCGGTGTCGTGCAGGAGCCACAACGCGTGGGCCAGGTTGCTGATCGTCAGCGCGCGATCTTTGGGCTGGCCGGCCGACGCCGTCAATTCGACGGCACGTTCGAACATGACCCGGGCATCCTCGAACCGCCCCTTGTCGACGTAAATCTGCCCGAGCCCGTTGCACGTCACGAGCTCGGCCTCCGGTCCGAGACGGCCCTGCAATCGCAGGCGCGGACCGAGGAGCAGTTCGTGGCGATTGAACTGCACCAGCAATGACTGCAGACTCTCGACCCGACCGAACGCGCGCCGGTACCGCCCCGCTGTCAGCAGGATGTCAATCTCATGGAGCAGCGGATCCAGTTGCTCGACCTTCGTGACTGTTTGTCGTCCGCGGTCGGCCATGACCTCAGCGGCAAGCAGCAGCAGCTCCTCACCTCGACGTGGCATGGCTGCCAACACGAGATCCCGGTCGGCATCGCGGACATAGAACAGCCCGGCCGCCGTGTCGATGATGCGCCGCTTGACGAGCCACTGGAGCACATTTTCGACGCGCTCCTTGCCATACTCCGCGGGTAGTAGAGCTCGGATGGCCTGCTCGTTTACCGGGGTACCGAACGCAGCAACTGCCTCCAGCACCTGACGCGCCATCGGGTCAAGGGACTCGATGATCCGGTCGAAGACGAATCCGGGCACGCGAGCGACCGGCACGCGAGTGAGCCCGTCGACGACCTCGCCAAGTGATGTGTGTCCGCGTACGCCGAATGTCATGATCAGCTCTGCGAGACGCGGAAGCCCTCGGGTGAGCCGGTGTGCTTTCGCGATGACCCGGTTGGACGTCGACGCGGACACGAGATCACCGTCGTGGTCCAACTGGCGCAACAGCTGCCCGAATTGCTCCAGCAGAAGGCCCTCATCGATGCGGACGTGTCTGGCCAGCATGGCCCAGCTGTGACCGGGGCTCGCGCGCGGCGGCTCGCGGCAGATCAGCACGACTGTAATTCTGTGCTGCTTGCGGCGGGCGTAGAGGCGGTCGAAAACGTCCTCCAGCTCCAGATCGACCAGGCGATGGGTGCTGGGGTCCTGGAGATGATCGGCTGCATCCAGCACGATGATTGCTCGGGCACCGCGGGTCTGCTTGATCGCCCGGTCGATTTGCATGCGGAGACTTTCGTTCGCCCCATCCCCTGGTCGCGCCATTCCCGGTTCACGGCCGGTGAGCACAGAGGCTCCGAGCGGCGAATCTCGCTGCACCAGGTGGTACCGGACGACGGGCGCCTCCCCCCGCTGCCCATCGAGGTCCTCGACGACCCTAGCCAGCTCGCCGCGCACGAGCGTCGTCTTCCCCACTCCGTCCGGCCCGCTGACTATGACAATGCCCGGTTCCTCCCGAGTCAGCTCCGCCCGGACAGCGGCGGCCTCGCGATCGCGCGGCACCCAAGCGGAAGCTGCGCCATTCACGGGGGGCGGGGCACTGCCAACGGACCCGGCTGATCGGTGACCGAGGGCGGCTACGAGCTGATCAATCTCCTGTTCCAACCGGCCGGCTTGGCGCAGGTGAAAGTCGCGGTCGCCGCGACTCTCGTCGCGCAGCTGGTCGCGGTGGTAAGCCAGACGATGCCGCATTCGCTGCAACCGACCGTCGTTGGTATCGCGGAACCTCAGCGCCCGCCGCAGCGCACGCAGGCCAGCGTCACGTCCCTTGCTGAAGTCGACCGTGAGGTGACCCCACGTGCGCTCGAACTCAGTGCCATCCGAGTCAATGCGCAGGTTGACGACCTCGAGCCCCTTGGCCTGTGCGAAGTCGAGTTCCCGTCGGCACACCCGAGAGTTGACCGCAAACCGGGAACGCACGAACATGACCAGCTCGCAGGTCTCCAGCAGAGCTGGGATGCTCTCAACCCAGAGGGTGCCGATCGCGAGACTGAACTTGTCGAGGTGCGGAGTTACTCCGAAGCCTCCATTCTTGAGCTGCCGGTACAGCCAGTTGGCAAATTCGGCGTCGCCGTGATTGTGCGAATAGCAGATGAAGACACGTGTCACGGCTTCGCCGCCTTGGGCAGCGGCAGATTCAACGGGATGACATCCGCGGCCTCAGGCACCCGCAACTGACGACGGACCGCGGCGTAGAAGGCAAGCAGCCCGTCAAGCGTCCGACTCCGTGGGGTGACGGCACCGAACTCTGCCGCACGAGGATCGACACCGGTTAGCGCCTCGGTTCGCAGAGCCCATGCATCCCGGACAACGGCACGAGCGGCCTCCTGCGTCGCGCGACTGCCGAGCAGCCGGACCTCCGCCATCAACTCCTGCAGTGTGCGATGCTCACGGTCGAGCTCCTGCCGCAATGTGCGTCGCTGGTCTGCGTCGAGGTCCGGCGTCGCCTCCTCACTGAGGTCTACCAGGCGACGGGTGCAGGCCGCGAACTTCGCACACGCCGTGTGCAGTGTGACATCCCAGCGAGTGCGGAGCGCCGCGTTAGCCCGGAACCTCTCCAACAGGAGCGTGGGGAGGAAGCCTATGCCCGCTCCGACGACGACGGGAATCAAGGGAATTAGCAGCTTGGCCCAGGTGTCGCCCATCGGCACCTCCGCGATGACGATAACCCTGCGTCAGAGACACGCTACCTTGCGCAGACGACCCCATCTTTCCCAAGGCCAACCGGGGACGCAATGGCGCACCACCAGACAACTTCCCGTCTACGCGACGGGCGGTGGAAGAGAGCGTCCGACGCATCGGGCCGAGAACCTGGGGTGCGCTCGGGCATCGGTCCTCGATGCAGGCACTTGTGGACGGCCCACCGCCTGTCTGTTACGCCAGCACCCGCTGGGACCCCCGCCGTCCCATCCGACTTTCACCTCCTGACCGCAGCGTCCAGTGGAAGGCACCGAGATCCACGGCGCCGCACACGTAGACGCTCCGGATGCCGATCGGGTTGACGTTGCCCCACCGTCTCGACCCGCGGACAGCCCATGCAGGCGGCCCACGAAGGGACGCCTGCCGGAAGCCAGCGGGGGTGAATGTCCTGGTAGTGAAGCGGGTCGACGGCTGCCGGGCCATCGAGGATTTCGACGAGTAGGACAGCGTTCGGAAGCCGGAATGCCTGAGCCGCGACCTCGGCGGCGGTGCCGGTGGCAGGTGGGGATCGGGCCTAGGTAGGTCCCCCAGCCGAGCTGCGCCGGCCAACTACCGGCCGGGTGGGAGTCGTCGTGCATGCCGAGATCCCACCTGCTCGCATGACCACTCGTCGAGACTCCGGCCGAGGTCAGTGTTCAGGCGCTCGGCCACGTCAAGCCACAAGCCGGTCAGACGAAAGCGGTAGTCGAACCTTTAGCGATGGCGGTCGCCTCGAAGTCGGCATCCATATTGGCCAAAGAGCCTATTGTGAGAATCTTGGGGTGGATGGTTGACTGCGGTGTGCGTTTGACCATTGTCGCCGATGCCAGCGCCGATGCCCTTGCCATGAATTCTCTCTATGGATGGCTGTGCGCCGATCACGATCTACGTAGGCAGATTTCAATCTCCCCTATTGCGGCGGATTCGCGTACCCAGATGGGCACGGTAGATGTCCTCAACGTGGTGCTTACGCATACGGTCGCAATTGGAAATCTGATCATCGCCTACTTCACGTGGCGCAGCAGTCGTCCCGCGAGTCCGCATGTGTCGTTTCGCGTTGGCGGGGTTTGCGTCACCGTCCTGGACGCCTCTCCGGGGTCGGTAGCTGCCGCTACCCGCGCGATTGAAGCTGCCATGGCCGTCGAAGGGAGCTCCGATGACGCTGCCTGATCCCATGGCGTCCCGTGCGGTCCTTATCGGCGCCGCCAGCTATGACGCACTAGCAGCCCTGCCCAGCGTGCAGAACAATCTCGATTCACTACGTGGTCTCCTCTGTGACACCGGCGTCTGGGGTCTGCCCGCAGCAAATTGCACGGTGCTGCAGGATCCCGGCAGCGTTGGCGAGGTGCTAGAGGCGATCGACAGCGCGGCCGAAGCGGCAGAGGACACCTTGGTGGTGTACTACGCGGGTCACGGCCTCACTGAACCGAACACCTTCAACTTGTTTCTGGGGCTCCCGGCCGCGGACCTCAACCGCTTACACAGAGCGGTTCGTTACGACGATGTCCGCCGGATCGTGACGCGTAGCAGGTGCCTTTCGAAGGTGGTGCTGCTTGATTGCTGCTTCAGCGGGCAGGCGATGGTGGGCGGCATGTCCGGTACCGGGGAGATCGCCGACAGGGTCCGCGTCGACGGGACGTACCTGATGACGGCATCCGCCGAGACCGCGACGGCTCTCGCTCCGGTCGATGAAAACCTGACGGCATTTACCGGCGAGTTGGTCGCGCTCCTGAATCGGGGCCTGGAGGACGGCCCGGAACTCCTCGATCTGGACACCATCTACTGGCACGTGCGGAACGAACTGGCCTCCAAGGGTCGACCGATCCCGCAGCAGCGGGCCCGGAACGATGGTCGTACGATCGTGCTGGGCCGCAACCGGTGGGGCGCGCATCGCGCCGACTTAACCGATCGCACCCCGCGACTGTCACTGCCGCAGCCTCCCGAGGATCTCGCGCACGCCGTCGGGCTGCGTCCTCGGGCGCTTTTGTCCGCGGTGGCCGATCTCCGCGACACCGGCCGATCTGTCGACGCTTCTCGCCTGCTGGCCGCAGTGGGGGCGTGGCGTGGCGGCCAGGAGGTAGCCGCCGTGCTCGACGAACTGCGTCGAACCACCTGGGCGACGGCCGGCGCAGCGGCCGTCGTCACCGGCGCCGCCCACAGGCCAGGGACTGAGATTGTAGACCTGGTCGAGGTGTTCGAAGGCATCAATCTCCTGGCCGAGATTGACCAGCTGACCGCAGCCGTCGCCGCCACCAACACAGATCAAGTAGCCGCCGTGTCCAGAGCGCTCTCCGCACACCACCGGGAGCGGGCCGACGCCCTGCTGGACGCTGCCGTCGCCGCGCGGCAGGGCGATCCGTCATCGATGATCCTGCTCGTCGGGGCCTTGTGGACGACCGGCCAGCAGGCGGCGGCCGAGAGGATGCTCGACCGAGCCGCCGCGCGGATGGCGTCGGCCGACGCCGCCTCTGTGGCCGATGCAATACGCGACGCCGGCATCGAAGGCGCCGCCTTCCGCTTGTATGCATCCTGTATCGACGTCATTAAGCGCCGCTCGCCCAGTGAAACCGTACCGCTGGCCGCCGCGATGCGAGCAGCCGGACAAGACGACATCGCCGACCGGCTCGTCGGAGCGACGGTCGAGGGATGCCAGGGCGGTACACAGATGATCGATCTTCTGGCGGCGCTCTGGACTGCCGGCATGGCCTCGAGTGTCACGACCGCGCTCCACCACGCGGCGCGCCGCTTCGCCGACGCAGACCTCGTGCAGCTCGCCGAACGGATACGGGAACACGAGCACCCAGACGTTGCCCTCACGCTGCTCACCACCGCGGCGGCCGGACGACCCGCAGAAAGTACCGTCGCCTACGTCGAGGCGCTGCGGCAGGCGGGTCGGCCAATCGACGCGGTGACCCTGCTCACGGCCGCTGCCGAGGCGTCCAGCATCGAGGACCTTGTCGCAGTCTCGTCCGGGTTGGAAGAGGCCGATCTCGGGGACTGGATAGACCGGTTCCTCGCCGCCGGTATAACCGGCCGTCCGGCCCGCGCGGCGGCGCTCCTCGAGCTGGTATGGGCCTCCCCTATCAGCGGTCGCGGCAGCATTCGTCGGGCCGTCCGCCGGGCAGTCGAGAAGCAGCCTCTGGGTGACCTGATGGCCACCGCCGTCCTGCTCAACGAGGCGGGGCGCTCGAATCTCGCCCAGCATGCTCTGTCGCTCGCGGTTAGCCGGCACGACGAGGTCGACGCCGTCGTCTTCGCCAACGCCCTAGGTGACCACGTCGCCGCCGACCCCGGTTTCGTAGTCGAAGTCGTTGCACTTATCCCAGAGCCGGCCTTCCTCGATGCGCTGCTGCGCGAACTCACCCAATACGGTGGTCTCCCGCAAGAGCAGGCTCTGACGACCCTACTTCAGACCGGACGCCACAGAGCCGTCGCCGATGCCCTGGTCAATTTGCGTGGCACGTCATCCGGCGGCGTCATACCCGCATTCTTGACCGCAGCGGCCGGAATGCCGCCCAGCGACGTGCTCGAGTTCACACGGTATCTACTGTCAAGACCGGGAGAGCAGGGCAGAGAGGAGGCCAGTGCCGTCCTAGAATGCGCAGCCAGTGTCGCCAACGTCAACGCGCTCGCCGAACTCGTACAACTTCTCGTTGGAGCCGGCCGGTCCGACGACGCCACCACGGTCATCGCAGCCTTCCGGCGGTACCGAGGGCACACCAACGAGTGCTTCCTCCTGGCGTCGCTTCTCAAGCAGAGGAAGCAGGACCACTGGTGCGAGATGGTTCTCGCGGACCGGCAATGGCTTCCGACGAGTGCTGTTGGCGACCCCAAGGCGACGGCGATTGCCGAAGTCATTCACAACGAAGGGGGAGCCCGAGGCCGGTGCTACCGCTACCCCTTCGAGCAGCGACACGCGGAGCGCATCCGACGATCGCTTGAGTTGAAAGATGCGTCGCTGCTTCTGGTCATCGAATGCGGCACCGCGTTCTTCGGAAATTACCTTGCGCTGACCGACAGGGGGCTCGTGTACGGGCGGGGACTTCGCCGCCGGTCGACGTTCACCTACGGCGACCTTGCGAAGGTCACCCTTACCCGGCGCGACTTCTACACCATCGACATCACGGCACATGGCCGCCGCGACTGGTTGTCGCTTAACAGCAGCAACGTGGACGCCGGTTGGGTTGTCGGTCTACTCGGAAAAATCACACGCCTGGTCGCCAACTTCCCTCGAGAGGCAGCACCATCACCGCCGAACCCCGGAGTGTCCGAGAGGTTCTCGCGCCCACGGTAGCGGGCGCCCTGTCTCTCGGCACACGCAACGGGGTGACCGTCCGGCACGACCGAGCCGCCTACCCTGTTGGTGTCGGTGCCGGGGGGCGGATGACCGTCCGAACCGCCACTGGGCTTCTTCGAGGAAGTCCGCATGCTGGGCTTCGTCCCACTCCCGCATGCTTGGGTACCGGTCTCGGCAGTACCGCCGGTGCAGGTGATCGACGAACTGGGTCCGCTCGTCGTCGTTCGCCAGCCGCAGTCCACGATCGTCGTTGCCCGCTCGCAACACGGCACCACCGTCGGGCTCGACAGTCAGGGTGATTTCATCGTCGCGCGGATCAGGCGCACGAGCGGCCAAGTACGCGAAGTAGATGTAGCGGTAGTCGAACTCGGCGTGGCGGTCGTGCACCCAGTTAAGCCATTGATCCATCAGCGCCAAGGCCCACGGTTCCATACGTCCCTCCCCTAGGTCCCCGCCGGGGCTACGCCACTCCCCCGCCATAGATCCAAGGCTATTGAATGGCCGCACTCACCCGTGCGGACGGCGCGGCCACGTGGGCTCGGCCCACCGCCACTGTCGTCGCAGTCGGCAGTGGTGGTGGAGGAGGCGGCAAGCCTGGGGTTGAGCTTGCCGCCCGTTGACCACGTCACTGCTATCCGGCCATTTGCCTCCTCGCCTCGGAAGCCCGCACTTGCTTTCCGGTCGCAGCCCGCCCGGCGGCAACCTCGGGGGGCTATGAGCGCGCGGACTCTATGGGGCGTCAGGAGCTGCAGGTGCTCAGCATGCTTTGCAGGGCCGACTTCTCCGACGACTGCAGGGTCAGACTCCAGGTGTACTTCACGGTGATCCACATCTTGCTGTAGGTGCACCGGTAGGACGACAGCGGCGGCTGCCAGGTGGACGGGTCCTGGTCGCCCTTGGCCTGGTTGACATTGTCGGTGACGGCGATCAGCTGCGGGTGGCTGAGGTCGTTGGCGAAGCTCTGCCGCCGGCTGGTGGTCCAGCCGCGGGCACCTGAGCGCCACGCCTCGGCGAGGGGCACGACGTGGTCGATGTCGACGTCGGAGGCGGCGGACCAGGTCGCGCCGTCGTATGGGCTGTACCAGCGGCCCGACACGGCGGCGCAGCTGCTGTCGGTGACGACGGAGGTGCCGTCGCGCTTGAGGACGGTTTCGCGGGTGTTGCAGGTGCCGCTGATGGTGATCCAGTGGGGGAACAGGTCCCGGGAGTAGCCGCTCGTCGAGCCCTCGGACTTGACGGTGAGGGCGTTGAGCTGCGACTGGGCGGTCGACTTGGACGGGATGCCGGGAGGCGTCGCGAGCGCTGGCGCAGCGTCGACGGCGAGCAGGTAGGTGCCGGCGAGGGCCACGGTGGCTACGGCGGTTAGGGCTCGCCGCCGCAGTGAGGTTCGGGGGGACTGTCGGGTGACTGGCATGAAGGCCTCCTCGGCAGCGCGGTGAACAGCGACCATCTCGGCCGAGCATGTCCATTGAAGGTTGCCTTTGTGAAGGGGGGAAGAGGCTTCTGCGAATACTGGCCCGGACCGGCCTCCCTGTGCCGCCCCCGGTGGCCGGGCGGGTGTGTCTGTTGCTGCTGGCGGGTTGGTGCGTGTCGGCATGGCGACGGAATGGCGAATCCCGGCTGCAGCGGCGTTTTAGAGTGCGGTTGTCAGGCTGGTAGCGCAGGGTTGGAGCGACGGTGGCCAACGACCTGATCGTGATGAGGGACTGGGCAACCTGAACCGGCGGGAATCTGGCCCTCGAACGGCGTCCGGCGATGGCGCGGAGGTGGACTTCCGGCTCGTGGTCGACGAGGCGATCGCCTCGGTGATCCTCTCCGGACTGGTCCAGCTAGGCCAGCATGCGCGGGATAGGGCGGCGGCCGGCGGCACCGCCCTGATCCGGGCCCAAGTCGTGCCCGTCAACGAGCTCCGGCCTACCGCGATCGGGCACAACCGCAGCTTCGGCTTTGGAGAGTCACGCACCGGTGACCAGTACCAGACCGATGTGGCACCGGCAGAGGCCGCGGCAGCGCTGGAGGACCTGGCCACGCCCGGCTCGCAGCTCGTCGCCGCGGCGGCGCTACTGCTCGACGAACTCGGCCAGGCGTTCGGCGTGCCGGAGATGGGTCAGGTGACCCGCGACGGCAGGATCCGCCGTCGATACTGGGGGACCAACACCGGTCGCCGGCAGGCCATCGAGAAGTGGGCGGCCGACCACGGCATCGAGGTCGTCGACGAGGTGATCCGACCCTGACCGACTGGCGATCACCACCCGCTGCCGGCGAGCCAACAGGGACGGAAGGCGCCAGTTGCGCCAATCACCCGAAACGACAGCTACTAGAGTCGCGCGAACGCCCCCGCCGGTCGGTTGGGGGCGTTCGCTGTGGCCTGGACGACCAACGGTCGATGCGCTCGACCCTATCCTCGGATCCACCACATCCGGCCGGTCCTGGCATCCGCGAGACGCCCGCATCATCAGACTTGGCCTGCACTGCCAGATTGATGCCGCCCTTGGAAACGACGTCACGGTGACCATCGCCGCGAACCGGCAGCGATCCACGTCCGGCTACGTTCAGCGGTAGTGACCGCCACCCGGCGGTAGACGAGTGCGTGCCCATCGCATCGGGGTGGCCTCGATACGCGAGGATTGTGGGATGTCTCACCCTGCCGCCCGCCTTGACCCGCACATCGTGGCGCTAGTTGACCACGTCCGACGTGTGGAGCTATCCATCGAGGCCCACCCCCACAGCAGCTACGGCCACATCGGTGCCATTCTCGTCGATGCGATTCTGCAGGCTGGGATGCGATACGAGACGGTTAACGCTCGGGCACGGCGGTTTCGCTCCGACCAGCCCGGCGCCGATACAACAAGCGGTCTGTTGGCACTCGGCGGCCCCGACCGCCTACGTGAGGTTCTCAAGTGGCCGGGCAGGAAGCCAGACCGCATCCATCGACTTGCGCTCCACCTGGCCGACCATGGCGTGAACACCGTCGGCCAACTTGCGGTCTTCCTGAGTGACCCCGAGAACGTCACCGGGCTCCGTTCGGTAAACGGTGTCGGTCCGAAGACTGCAGACTACCTCTGCATCCTCGCTGGCAGGCCGACCGCAGCAGTCGATGTTCATCTTCGTTCGTTTGCATCTGAGGCCGGGGTTCGGGCTCTCTCATACGCCGACCTGCACAGCTGTTACCTGGGTGCCGCTGACCGCCTTGCGGTAGATCCTCGGGACCTAGACCATGCGGTGTGGAGGTACGTCTCCGGCCGCGCGATACAGTGATCGTCGTGAGGCCCCATCTGGCACCCCGCGGGATGACGACATGCAGAGGGTTAGCACGCCGATGGTAGGCCAGGCAGACGGGCCAAGGAACGAGTTCGTCTACCCAGTTAATGAGAACGATCCAGAAGAGTGGGGATACGACGAGCCCGTACTCGACACATTTCGAGCCGTCCGGCCAGGCGACATCGCCGATTGGCACCTTGGCAGCAGCTTCCGCCTGATGAGGGCCGGCGACACAATCTGGGTGTACGCAGGCGTCCCCTACTCTCGGATCGTCGCACGCGGCGTTGCCACTGATGATCCTCGCTGGTCAGAAGACGGCAACCACTGGCGGGTCTACATCCAGTGGGACACGCAGACGACCCGGTACCTTCTCTCCGCCTCGACGCCACCCGAGGTCCTCTCCTCTTCACCGCGGACCGTACGCAGGCTCGACTTGGACGAGATCAGCCGAATCCAGGACTGGCTCGATGCTGTACAGGCACCGCGACCACAGGTACTGCCGCAGACCCGCATACGGCGACTCCAGCAGGTACTGGACCGGCAAGGCCAACCAGCATTCCGGGCCGAGCTCATGAAGGCGTACCGTGGACGGTGCGCGATCAGCGGGTGCGACGTCAGCGACGTGCTCCAGGCCGCGCACATCGATCCAGTCGCTCGTGGCGGTCGCGATCACGTCAGCAATGGCCTTCTGCTGCGGGCGGACCTGCATAACCTTTTCGACAAGACGCTCATCTGGATCGACGGCCGCAACCACATCCGTGTAGATCCGATACTCAGGGACACCGAGTACGCAGAGTTCGATGGAGTCTTACTACGGCGGCCGACCGAATCCGCTAGTCAGCCAGACAAGGCGGCGCTCCGTCGTCACCGAGATCGGGGCCTCCACGGCGAGTAACTCCCGCTCATCGGCGCGTCCGCGCCCCCACCTGTGGACAGTTCCACCGAGCTCGCTGGCGTCTATCCGACTAGCGACAGGCCGCAGCCGACCTCGAGACACGGCCCAGGCGCGTTGTCGGGGTCTGTCAAGAAAACGGTGTAACACGGGTTGTTGAGGACTACTTGCGGGCTGCGGCGAGTCGGCCTTCGAAGGCCATCTCGAAGGCGTTCAAC
>NZ_JBEXLR010000084.1:0-29547 GCF_040610095.1 Micromonospora sp. NPDC004540 | reverse complement strand
GGTCTCGGCCTACCCGGACGCCTACGCCCAGTGGGAGCAGCAGGCCGCCGACATCGTCAAGAAGCACTGGAACAGCTGAGCCAAACGCTGGCCGGTACCCCGCAAAACGGGGTGCCGGCCAGCGGCGTCTCCAGACGACGGCGATGGACCACGACGGGCTGGGGGCGAGGGTGACCGGCGCAGGGATCAAGCCTGTGACCGCCCGGAGCCGGTCACCCTCGCCCCCAGCCCTCAAGCGCAACCAGGGATTAGACCCGGAACCCCGCAGCCCGAGCGGCCTGGCGTTCGCGACGCCGTGAACGACGACGACGCAGGAACCAGAAGAGGAACGCCACGAGCCCGAGCAGGAACGCCAGCACCAGCACCGGAAGCAGGATCGCCACCACCGACATGACCGCGCTGGTCGCGTCCTCGGCGGTGCTGGCCACCGGGGCGCCGAAGCCGGCGGTGGTGGCGTTGATGACCGGCCGGGCGGCCGACTTGAGCAGGTGCACGCCGAGCGCGATGAGCACGCCGACCACGACCGGCACCCACTGGTGCGAGGAGAAGAAGGTGTCCGGGTCGCTGACCGTGACCGTCTCGGAGCTGGAGCCGGCGCCGAACGCGAGCCCGCCGGCGGTCGGCCGGACCACGGTCTGCACCACGTCGTTGACGTGGTCGACCACCGGCACCTTGTCGGCCACCACCTCGACGGCGAGCAGCACGGCGAGGATCAGCAGCACCCAGCCGTTGCCCAGCCACTGCCAGCCGCTCGGCAGCTCGATGAGGTCGGTGTAGCGGGCGAGCACGCCCATCAGCAGTAGGGGGATGTAGGCGTTCAGGCCCGCCGATGCGGCGAGCCCGGAACCGGTGAGGACTTCGAGCACGATCTCAGAATGGCACCGGTACGCCAGTGGCGCTCGTCGGCGACGGCCGGGTGCTCCGCTACCCTCGTCGGGTGCGGTTGGTGATTGCGAAGTGCTCGGTGGACTACGTCGGACGGCTCTCGGCACACCTGCCGCCGGCCACCCGGTTGCTCATGGTGAAGGCGGACGGCTCGGTGTCGATCCACGCCGACGACCGGGCGTACAAGCCGTTGAACTGGATGAGCCCGCCGTGCCGGCTGGAGGAGGCCCCCGGCGTGTGGCGGGTGGTCAACAAGGCCGGCGAGGAGCTGCGCATCACCCTGGAGGAGATCTTCCAGGACACCTCGTACGAGCTGGGTGTCGACCCGGGCCTGCGCAAGGACGGCGTCGAGGCGCACCTCCAGGAGCTGCTCGCCGCCAACCCGGAGACCCTCGGCGAGGGCTTCACGCTGGTGCGGCGGGAGTACATGACGGCGATCGGCCCGGTCGACCTGCTCTGCCGGGACGCCAACCAGGGCGCGGTCGCGGTCGAGGTGAAGCGGCGCGGCGAGATCGACGGCGTCGAGCAGCTCACCCGCTACCTGGAACTGATGAACCGCGACCCGCTGCTCGCCCCGGTCGCCGGGGTGTTCGCCGCGCAGGAGATCAAGCCGCAGGCCCGGGTGCTCGCCACCGACCGCGGCATCCGCTGCGTGGTGGTCGACTACGACAAGCTGCGCGGCATCGAGCGCGACGAGCTGACCCTGTTCTGAGCGGGCGGGCCGGGGTCGTCAGCGGCCCCGGCCGTACATCAGCTTGGCGGCCTTGACCAGGCGGGCGACGTCGGCTGGGGTGCGCTCGAAGGTCATCGAGGGCAGCAGCGACCGGGCGCGGCGGCGGGTGATCGATTTGGCCCGGCCGAACTCGCGCAGCCCGTCCTCGCCGTGGATCCGGCCGAAGCCGGAGTCGCCGACCCCGCCGAACGGCAGGGTGGACATGCCGGCGAAGGTCAGCGTCGAGTTGACCGCGGCCATCCCGGAGCGCAGCCGCCGCGCGACCGCCACGGCCCGCTTGCGGCCGAAGACCGAACCCCCGAGACCGTACGAGAGGGCGTTGGCCCGCTCGACGGCCTCGTCCACGTCGCGGACCCGGTTGACGGTCAGCGTCGGCCCGAACGTCTCCTCGCGCACCGCGGCGGAGTCCTCCGGCACGTCCACCAGCACGGTCGGGTGCACGTACGGCGGCTGGACCGCCTCGGGGCCGCCGAGCACCGCCCGGCCGCCGCGGGCCACCGCGTCGTCGATGTGCCGGCGGATGACGTCGACCTGGGACGGCATGGTGATCGGGCCGATGTCGGCGCCGTCGGCGCCGACGGTGAGCCGGCCGGCCTTCGTCACCACCTTGTCGACGAAGGCGTCGAAGACCTGGTCGACCGCGTAGACCCGCTCGATGCCGATGCAGGTCTGGCCGGCGTTGGTCAGCGCGCCCCAGACGCACGCCTCGGCGGCGGCGTCCAGGTCGGCGTCGGCGTCGACGATCATGGCGTCCTTGCCGCCAGCCTCCAGCAGCACCGGGGTGAGCGTCTCGGCGCAGGCGGCCATCACCTTCTTGGCGGTGGCGGTGGAGCCGGTGAAGGCCAGCTTCGCCACCCCCGATCGGCACAGCGCCGCGCCGACGTCGCCGAGCCCGTGCACCGCCTGGAAGACCGGCTGCTCCGGGACGACCTCCGCGAACCGGTCCACCAGCCACTGCCCGACGGCCGGGGTGTATTCGCTCGGCTTGAACACCACCGCGTTCCCGGCGGCCAGCGCGTAGGCGGCGGAGCCGATCGGGGTGAAGACCGGGTAGTTCCACGGGCCGATCACGCCGACCACCCCGTACGGCTGGTATTCCAGGTGGCCGGTGAACTCGGCGAGGATCAGCCGGGTGCGGACCCGGCGCGGCCCGAGCACCCGTCGGGCGTTGCGGGCGGCCCAGTCGATGTGCTCCAGCGCGGTGAGGATCTCCACCACGGCGTCGCCGACCGGCTTGCCGCCCTCGGTGTGCACCAGGTCGGCCAGCTCCTCCATCCGGCGGGCGAGCACGCCGCGCCAGCGCAGCAGCCGGTCGCGCCGGCCGGCGAAGCCGAGCCCGGCCCACCAGTCGCCCGCGGCGCGGGCCCGCTCCACGGCGGCCCGCACGTCCGCCTCGGTCGCCACCGGGAGCCGCCCGGCCTCCGCGCCGGTCGCCGGACTGGTCGACACGAGTCGGCCGTCTTCGATGAGCGGGGTCCCGGGGACACGCACAGCCGTCATGGCCGAAGTCTAGACCCGAGCGTTACTCACCGGTAGGTCCCGCGCGGCCCGTACTCTGCCCAGGTCGGCGGCGTCGTGGGCCCGGCGGGATCGACGAATGTGCCGCCGGTTGAACCGGCGACGCCCGCCGAAACGGCGAACAGGAGATGGCCGGCCGGGGTCACGGGGGTGACCGCGCGGTGGTGGGAGCGATTACCGTGAGGTGGCAGGCTGACGCCGCGGAGCGACGGTGGGGTGGAGGTCGACTGTCCATGGAGGAGCATCCGGAACTGATGCCGCTGCTGACGGTGTCGGGCGGGACGATGCGGGGGCTGAGCTTCCGGGTCGGTCGGGATCCGCAGCTGGTCGGCCGGGCGCCGAGCGCCGACATCGTGCTGGCCGACCCGCACCTGAGCCGGCGGCACGCCACGGTGCAGGCCACCCCCGACGGGGTGGTCCTCACCGACCTCGGCTCGACCAACGGCACCTGGCTCAACGACCAGCGGATCGTCGGCAGCGTGGCGCTCACCGACGGGGACGTGATCCGGCTCGGCCGCACGGACCTCCGCTTCTTCGACCCGGGCGTGGCCCGGACCGACCCGGTCGGGATGAGCTTCATGCAGCCGCGCCGCGACCACCGGCCCACCCTGCCGCTGCCGGTCCCGCCGGCGCCGCGGACGCCGGTCGAGGCGCGCGGCACGCTGCCGCTGCCGGTCGACGCGCACCGCTGATCCGGAGTCCCGCCACACCGTCGGGCGGCCCCGGATGGGGGCCGCCCACATGGACCGGTCGCGGGCGGCCGTGCCAGCATGCGCGGATGCGGAGCGAGCGACACACCGTCCACGCCAACGGCATCACCCAGGCGGTCCGGGTGGCCGGCCGGCCGGACGGCATGCCGGTGCTGCTGGTGCACGGCAACGTGTCGTCGGCCGCGTTCTGGGAGCCACTGCTGCCCCGGCTGCCGGAGACGCTCCGGGTGGTGGCCCCCGACCTGCGCGGATACGGCGAGACCGAGACCGCCGCGGTCGACGCCACCCGGGGCCTCCGCGACTTCGCCGACGACGTGGCCGCCCTGCTCGACGCCCCCGGGCTGTTCGCCCCCGGCGCCCGGCCCGTGGTGGTCGGGCACTCGCTCGGCGGCGGGGTGGCGATGCGGCTGCTGGTCGACCACCCGGACCGGGTGGCCGGGCTGCTGCTGGCGGCGCCGGTGTCCCCGTACGGCTTCGGTGGGACCCGGGACCTCGACGGCACTCCCACCACACCCGACTTCGCCGGCACCGGCGCGGGCACCGCGAACCCCGACTTCGTGGCCCGGCTCGCCGCGGGGGACCGGGGCGCCGAGGGCCCGACCAGCCCGCGCAACGTGCTGCGCTCGGCGTACGTGGCCGACCCGGCGTCGCTGGGCGAGGACGAGGAGCTGCTGCTGGAGAGCATGCTGAGCACCGCCACGGGGGACGACAACTACCCCGGCACGGCGGTCGCCTCGGCGCACTGGCCGGGCACCGCGGCGGGGGAGCGCGGGGTGCTCAACGCGCTGGCGCCCGCCCACTTCCGGCTCGCCGACGAGCTGGTCGCCGTCCCGGCCAAGCCGCCGGTGACCTGGGTACGCGGCGACGCCGACGTGATCGTCTCGGACACCTCGCTGTTCGACCTGGCGTACCTGGGGTCGCTCGGGGTGGTGCCGGGCTGGCCCGGGGCGGCGGACTGCCCGCCGCAGCCGATGGTCGGGCAGACCCGGGCGGTCCTCGACGGGTACGCGGCGGCCGGCGGGACGTACCGGGAGGTGGTCCTGCCCGGCTGCGGGCACAGCCCGCACCTGGAGCGGCCGGCCGAGTTCGTCGCCGAGCTGCTGGCGCTCGCGGGGGTGCCGGCCGGGGCCTGACCTACGTGGTGCGTGAAATATCCCACGGCGTCTCGACAACCCAGCGTCACGTGGCAGACTCCGGCGCATAACCTTAGCGGCCGTTCATGTCGGCAACGGCGGAGTCAACCAAGGGGAGGCCGGTCGTGGCGCGCGAGTTCACCAGTGTGGGTGTGGTGGGTCTGGGCACCATGGGTGCCGGCATCGTCGAGGTGTTCGCCCGCAACGGCATCGACGTGGTGGCCGTCGAGATCTCCGCGGGCGCCGTGGAGCGCGGCCGGGCCACCCTCACCGGCTCGACCGACCGGGCCGTCGCCAAGGGCAAGCTCGCCGAGGCCGACCGGGACGCGCTGCTGGCCCGGGTGGACTGGCAGGTCGGGCTGGACGCCCTGCACTCGGTGGACCTGGTGATCGAGGCGGTGCCCGAGCACCTGGACCTGAAGCAGCGGATCTTCGCCGAGCTGGACCGGGTCTGCAAGCCCGAGGCGATCCTGGCCACCAACACCTCGTCGCTGAGCGTCACCGAGATCTCCGTCGCCACCACCCGGCCGAACCAGGTCATCGGCATCCACTTCTTCAACCCGGCGCCGGTCATGAAGCTGGTCGAGGTGGTTCGCACCGTGGTCACCTCCGCCGACGTGGTGGCCGACGTGGAGGCGCTCTGCGAGCGGCTCGGCAAGGTCGACGTCACCATCAACGACCGGGCCGGGTTCATCGCCAACGCGCTGCTCTTCGGCTACCTGAACCACGCGGTCAGCATGTTCGAGTCCCGGTACGCGACCCGCGAGGACATCGACGCCGCCATGAAGCTCGGCTGCGGCCTGCCCATGGGCCCGCTCGCGCTGATGGACCTCATCGGCCTCGACACCGCGTACGAGATCCTGGACACCATGTACCGGCGTGGCGGCCGGGACCGCCGGCACGCCCCGGTGCCGCTGATCAAGCAGATGGTCACCGCCGGCCTGCTCGGCCGGAAGTCCGGCCGTGGCTTCTACACCTACGAGCGGCCGGGCTCCCCGGTGGTCGTACCGGACGAGCACACCCCGCTGAGCACGGGCGCCGCGCTCGCCGACGGCGCCCGGGCGATCACCAAGGTGGGCGTGGTCGGCTCCGGGACCATGGCCACCGGCATCATCGAGGTCTTCGCCAAGGCCGGCTACGAGGTCATCTCGGTGACCCGGGGCGCGGAGAAGTCCGCCAAGGTCTGCGAGGCGGTCAAGACCTCGCTGAACAAGGGCGTGGTGCGGGGCAAGCTGAGCGAGACCGACCGGGACGCCGCGCTGGGCCGGGTCACCTGGTCGGCCACCCTGGACCACCTGGCCGACGTCGACCTGGTGGTCGAGGCGGTGGTCGAGGAGCTGAGCGTCAAGAAGGCCCTCTTCGCCAGCCTCGACGAGATCTGCAAGCCGGGCGTCGTGCTGGCCACCACCACCTCGTCGCTGCCGGTGATCGACGTGGCGATGGCCACCCAGCGGCCGGCCGACGTGATCGGCCTGCACTTCTTCAACCCGGCGCCGATCATGCCGCTGGTGGAGGTCGTGCAGACCATCCGCACCTCGGCGGAGACCGCCGCCACCGCCCGGGCGGTCTGCGCGGCGCTGGGCAAGACCGGCGTGGTCTGCGGCGACCGGTCCGGCTTCATCGTCAACGCGCTGCTCTTCCCGTACCTGAACGACGCGGTGAAGATGCTGGAGGCGAGCTACTCGACGGCCGACGACATCGACTACGCCATGAAGCTCGGCTGTGGCTACCCGATGGGCCCGTTCGAGCTGCTCGACGTGGTCGGCCTGGACGTCTCGCTGGCCATCCAGCAGGAGCTCTACCTGGAGCTGCGCGAGCCGGGCTTCGCCCCCGCGCCGCTGCTGGAGCACCTGGTCACCGCCGGCTACCTGGGCCGCAAGAGCGGCCGCGGCTTCCGCGACCACACGAAGCGCTGATCCGGGTCAACATCCGGCGCCGGTGACGGCGTCTTCAGGGCGTGACCTTCGAGGAGTACGTCGGCAGCCGCGGCCCGGCCCTGTTGCGCCTGGCCCGGCTGCTGACCGGCGACGAGCACCGCGCCGAGGACCTGACCCAGGACGTGCTGGCCCGCGCGTACGTGCACTGGCGGAAGATCGCCCGGGCCGACCGGCCCGACGTGTACGTGCGGCGGATGCTGGTCAACGCCAACAACTCCTGGTGGCGCCGGCGGTCCAGCCGTGAGCTGGCCGTGGACACCGTCGCCGAGCGGGCCCACCGGGGCGACCTCGGCGGCGAGGCGGCCGACCGGGACGAGATGTGGCGGCTGATCCGCGCCCTCCCCGACCGCCAGCGCGCCGTGCTGGTGCTGCGCTACTACGAGGACCTGGACGACGCGACCATCGCCCAGATCCTCGACTGCTCGCCGGTCACCGTCCGCACCCACGCGATGCGGGCGCTCGCCCACCTCCGGGAGCGCTGCGGCGTCCCGACGACCAAGGGGAGCCGGCCGTGACCGACCTCGACCAGCGGATCGCCTCGGTGCTGCGGGAGCGCGCCGAGGGGGAGACCGACACCCACCGGCTGCTCCGGGAGTCCCGCGCCCGGGGCCGCCGCCGCCAATTGCGCCGCCGGACCGCCACCGGCACCGCCCTGGCCCTGGTCGGGGTCCTCGGCTTCGTCGGGGTGAGCGGCACGGACCTCGGCGGGCTGTCCGGGCGCCTGCCCTGGGGCGCGGCCACGCCGACCGCCGCGCTGCCGGTGCCGCCGCTCGCCGGCGGCGTCCCGGGCGCGACCGCCGACCCGACCCGGGTGGCCACCGACGCGCTGGTTCTGCACTTCGGAGTCGACCCGGCCCGTGCCCGCTACCTCGGTTGGGGAGTCCGGCAGGGCGAGGTCGAATCCGTGCGGTTCACGGTGGGAAGCGGGCGGCCCGTCCTGGTCGAGGTGAGCCGCTCCCTCGAGCTGCTGAGCCGGGGCGGCATCGAGGGCTTCACCTTCGACGCGGTGGAGGAGCCGCTGCCCTTTGACGGCACTGTCCGCGAGGTGCCCGGCCAGGGCGGTGGAGTGATCCTCTCGTGGCGGCCGGTCGACGGCCTGTACGCCCGGGCGAGCACCGCCGGCCGGGACCAGACGGCGCTCCGACGGGCGGTTGACGCGCTGCGGTGGAACCAGGCGAGACGGTGCCCCGGCCCCTTGCGGCTCACTACGCTGCCGCCCGGGGCGACGGTGCTGACCTGCGACGTGGACGTCTCCGCGTTCCCGGGCGGGCTGAACGCGCGGTTCGTCCTCGGGCGCGGGGAGGACGCGACGATGCGGGTGAGCTTCGATCACGCCAGTCAGCTCGCGGGCGTCCGGACCGAGAGCAACCGGACCGTCGACGGCCGGTCGGCCTACCTCTATCCCGATGGAACCAGGCTGGAGCTGCTCGGCATCCCGAAGGCGCACCTGATCGTCACCTTCGGCGGATTTGACAAGGGCTTCACCGAGGCCGACGCGACGGTCCTGCTGGCCGGGGCGCAGGTGGCGAAGGACCTGACCGACCCGGAGACCTGGAAGTGAGCTCCGCCGGCCGGGCCGCCCGAGCCGGGCCGGTCCGGCCGGCGGACCGTACGCTTGGTGACCGTGAGCCCCCGTCGCAACCGTCCCCGCCGGGACGAGACCACCCACCTGGACTCCGAGCGGGCACGCCAGGGCGTGCCGACCGTCCAGCAGTGGCGCGACGGCGACTGGCAGGTCCGCGGGATCACCGGCGGGGCGTCGGTCAAGACGTACCGCTGCCCCGGCTGCGACCAGGAGATCCGGCCCGGGGTGGCGCACGTGGTGGCCTGGCCGGCCGACGACCGGGGTGACCTGACCGACCGCCGGCACTGGCACAGCGGCTGCTGGCGGGCCCGGGACCGGCGCGGGCCGAACCTCCAGCGCGGCCGCGGCGCCCCCCGGCACGGCTGAGCGATCTGGATCACGCTGTTTCCGCCCCGGCGGGCGGCGCGGTCGGCGGCGCGGGAGACTGGGACGGTGAGCACACCGATCCGTGCGTCGTCGATCCTGCCCGGCCGCCGGGAGGACATCGAGCTGCACACCGCCGACGGGCTGAGGCTGGTCGGCGAGCTGGCCCGGCCGCTGGACCGGGAGCCGGCCGGCACCCTGGTCTGCCTGCACCCGCTGCCCACCCACGGCGGGATGATGGACAGCCACGTCTTCCGCAAGGCGGCCTGGCGACTGCCCGCGCTGGCCGACCTGGCCGTGCTCCGCTTCAACACCCGGGGCACCAGCAGCGTCCGGGGCACCAGCGAGGGGACGTTCGACGCCGCGGTCGGCGAGCGCTTCGACGTGGCCGCCGCCATCGAGTACGCCGAGTTCCACGAGCTGCCGAACATCTGGCTGGTCGGCTGGTCGTTCGGCACCGACCTGGCCCTGAAGTACGGCTGCGACCCGGCGATCGCGGGGGCCATCCTGCTCTCCCCGCCGCTGCGCTTCTCCCAGCCGGAGGACCTGACCGTCTGGGCCGAGTCCGGCCGGCCGCTGACCGCCCTGGTCCCCGAGTTCGACGACTACCTGCGCCCCGAGGAGGCCCGGCAGCGCTTCGCCGCGGTGCCGCAGGCCGAGGTGGTCGGGGTCCCCGGCGCCAAACACCTCTGGGTCGGCGACGCGGAGACCGTGCTCAACGAGATCGTCAGCCGGGTCAACCCGGCCGTGCCGGTCCCGCTGCCGACCACCTGGGACGGCCCCATGGAGACCGGCGACGCCAGCGCGTACGCCGACCGGACCGTGGCCGCCTTCGCCGACACCCCGGTGGCCGGCCCGGAGCAGCGCCGCGCCGGCTGACGGTCAGCGGGACTCCTGCCGGGGCAGCACCACCTCGCGCAGGATGAGCTGGAGCGCGGCCACCGTGGGGATGGCGATCAGGGCGCCGACCACGCCCAGCAGCGACACCCCGAGCAGGGCCGCGAGCAGGGCCGCCACCTCGTTGACCGAGACCGCCCGGCGCATGATCTTCGGGTAGATCAGGTAGTTCTCGACCTGCTGGTAGACCAGGAAGAAGACCAGGCAGGCGATGCCGACCGGCAGGTCGGTGGCGAGCCCGACCAGGGTCACCACCACGGCGCCCAGGGTCGCCCCGATCTGCGGGATCAGGTCGGTCACCGCGACCACCACGGCCAGGGCGAAGGGGTACGGCAGCCCGACCACCAGGGCGAACACGAAGGTGCTCGCCCCGGCCAGCACCGCGATGGCCAGCGCACCGACCATGTACGCGCCGACCCGGGTCAGGATCTCGTCGCCGATCAGGCGTACCCGTTCCCGGCGCGACCGGGGCACCAGCGCGTAGCCGAGGTCGCGCAGCTTGTTGAAGTAGGCCAGGAAGTAGATCGTCAGCACCAGCACGGTCAGCGCCCGGAAGATGGTGCCGAAGATGAGCTGCGCCCCGCCCAGCACGCCGCCCAGAGCCCGGCCGATGGTGTCGGCGTTCGCCGCCGACTGGACGCGCTGCATCACGTCGTAGCGCTCGACGAGGTCGTTGACCGTCGGGTTGCGGCGCAGGTCGTCGACGTAGCCGGGAAGATGCTCGATGAACTGCCCGGACTGGGTCACCACCGGCGGCACCAGGGCCAGCAGCCCGCCGACGATCAGCAGCACCACGGTCAGCGTCACCACCGCCACCGCCAGCCCGTGCGGCAGCCCCCAGCGGCGCAACCGGACCACCGCCGGGTGCAGGCCCACGGCGAGGAAGAGGGCGATCACCACCAGCACCAGGATGCCGGCCGAGTTCCGCACGCCCAGGAACACCGCGTACGCCAGCAGCACGCCGAGCGCCCCGGTGAAGCCGATCAGGAAGCTGCTGCGGCGCAGCGGCCGGCCCGGTACGCCGAACCGCCCGCTCGGCTCGAACTCGGTCGGCTCGGTCTCCACGCCGATCTCGGCCAGCCCGGGCCTGCCGCCTGGCGCGTCACCGGCCGGTCCCCGCCTGCCGGCCGGTCCTGGGCCACCGGCCCGCCCTGCGCTGTCGGTCGGGCCTGCGCTGTCGGTCGGGCCTGCGCTGTCGGTCGGGCCTGCGCTGTCGGTCGGGCCTGCGCTGCCGGTCGGGTCCGGGGCGTCGGTGCGGCGGGGGGTGGCGCCCGCGTCGGCGGGATCGGGTTCGGGGCGCAACGGCTCGAGCGGGTCGTCGTCCGGGCCGGCGGATCCCTCCTGCGACACCCGTGCCTCCCCGGCTCCCGCTCCGGCCCGGCGGAGCGCCCCTGCGGCGGACCGTGAGGACCGGGTGGGTCCTCGGCGGCGCAGCCCCTGCCCGCAGGTTAGCGGTCGGCGCCCGCCCCGACCATCCCCTCCGCCACTCGACCTGGTGACCCGCTGGGCCGGCGGCGGTCAGTCCTTGTCGACGGTGACGGTGCTCGGCTTGGCGCTGCGCTCGTCGGTGGTCGGCTTGGTGCGGCGCTTGCCGTTCTCGCCGCTGCTGGTGATCTTCGTGGGGGTGGCCCCCCGGCCGCCCTCGCCGGGCACGGCGGCCACGGTCGGCTCGCCCTCCACCCCGGCGCCGGCTCCGGAGCCGTCCACGGTGGTCACCGGCTCGGCGACCGGGCGGGCCTTCGCGGCGTCCGCCGTCGACTCTCCGGCCTCCGCCGCCGGTGCGGGGGCGCCGCCGTTGAGGGAGACCGGCGCGGTGCCCGTGGCGCTGACGGGCGCCGGAGCCCGGTCGCCCGCCGGCGCGCCACCCGCCCCGCCGCCGGTTGCGGTGGGCAGCTCGGCCGGGTCGACGGGGGTGGCGGCGAGGCCGGCCGGCCCGGCCTCGGCGCGCAGCTCGGCGAGCCGGCGCTGGAGGTCGTCGGACTCCTGCCGGGACTTCCAGGTCGCCGTCCGCAGGTCGGCGAGCTCCTGCTGGGCGTTGGCGATCTCCAGCATCACGTGGGCGAGCTGCTGCCGGCCGGCGGCCACCTCCTGCTGGGTGGCGGCGAGGTGCTGCTGGGTGGTGGCCAGGTGCTGCTGGGTGGTGGCCGCATACTCCTCGAACTGCCGGCGCGAGGCGGCCACGTGCTCGTCGGCCTTGCGGCGCTTGTCTCCGGCGTCCGCCTCGGCCCGGCGGAGCAGCTCGGCGGCCTCCTCCTCGGCCCGCCGGCGCATGGTGAGCGCGTCCTGCTCGGCCGCCTGCCGGAGCTCCGCCGCGCCCTGCTCGATCTCCGCGCGCCGGGCCGTGTAGGCCTTCTCCAACTCGTCCTGCCGCCTGGTGTGCTGCTTGTCCAGCTCGTCGCGGCGCTTGGCGAACTCCCGCTCGGCGGTGGCGCGGCGCTGGGCCAGCTCCTTGTCCGCCGTCTCCCGCCGGGCGTTGACCTCCTTCTCCACCCCGGCCCGCCAGGCGCCCAGCTCCTGCTGGGTCTGGGCGCGGGCCTGCTGGACGTACGCCTCGGTCTCGCTGCGCATCCGCTGCACGTACGCCTCGACGTCGGCGCGGTTGCGCTTGCCCGCCTCGGCGGCCTCGGTGGTGAGCCGGTTCGCCTCGGTGCGGGCCCGGCCGCGGGTGACCTTCGCCGCCTCCTCCGCGTCGTCGACGATCTTCTTGGCCTCCGCGAGCGCCTTGGCGTGGGTGGCCCGGCCGGCCTCGGCGGCGGACTCCGTGAGCCGCTTGGCCTCCTGCTGGGCCTTGGCGTGCACCTCCTTGGCCGCCTCGCGCAGCTGGGTGGCCTCCTGCTGTGCCTTGGCCAGCGCCTCCTTGGCCGTCTCGCGCAGCCGGGTGGACTCCTGCTGGGCGCGGGAGTGGATCTCCTTGGCGGTGTCCCGGAGCTGGGTGGCCTCCTGCTGCGCCTTGGCCAGCGCGTCCTGGGCGTTCTTCCGCAGCCTCGCGGCCTCGTCCTGGGCGGCCTTGAGCGTGGACTCCGCCTCCGCCTTGCGGGCGGCGGTGTGCCGCTCCTCCTCGGCCCGGCGGGCGGCCAGGGCGATCTCGAAGTCCTTGAGGGCCTGGGCGGACTGCTCCCGGGCCTCCTCGACGATGTGTTCGGCGGCCGCGCGGCGGGCCTCGATCTCCTCGTTGGCGGCGGCCAGGATGTCGTCGGCCTGCTCCTCGGCCATGGTGAGGATCTGCTCGACCCGGGGACCGAGGTGCCGGAACGAGGCGCGGTCCACCACGCCCACCTGCTTGCGCACCTGGGCGAGGTCGCGTTGCAGCACTTCGACCTGGCCGGCCAGCTTGTGGATCTGGGTGTACGCCTGCTCGCGCTCGGTTGTCAGCGCCGAGATCTCGTGCTCCGCACGAGCGACGTAGCGGTCGACCTGTCGTTTCTCGTACCCCCGCAGAGCGGACTCGAAGCTGGGCTCCGTGGTCACGTCCCCGCCGAGGGCGAACAGTTCCTCGCCGTGCGACATGCCCCCATCCTCACACGCATCCGGCCCTGCTGGGGCGATACGGACGCCCCTGTTGGCAGGTGCACTCCGGTGAGCAGGCGAAACGGACGGGAAAGAATGACGGCGCGGGGCGGCACCGGTTCACCCGGTGTCACCCCGCGCCGCGGCTCATGCCCCGTCTGCGGGTGGTTGTTCAGCTGGCCGACTCGGCCGTGACCTTCTTGTCGGAGCCGTCGGCCTTCGGCGCCTCCGCCTTGTTGGCGCCGGCCGCCGCCGCCGGCACGCCCGGCACGATGCCGGCGAGACCGGAGAGCATCTGCCCGAGCTGCGAGGTGACCGCGTCCTTCTGCCGGGTGAGGTCCTCGACCTCGCGGCGGGCCGCCTGGGTGGTCAGCTCGGCCTCGGTGCGGGCCTCGCTGAGCAGGCGCTGCGCCTCGGCCCGGGCCTCGGACACCGTCTTCTCGGACAGTGCCTTGGCCTTCTCGACCGTGTCGGTGGCGGTGCGCTCGGACTCGACCCGGCGGGCCTCGGCCCGCTGCTCGATCTCCTTGGCCCGCTCCTGGGCGGCCCGGGCGCGCTGCTCGGCCTCGCTGACCAGCTTCTGGGTCTGCGCGACCTGGGCGGCGTGCCGCTCGGACTCCTCGCGCTCGGCCTTCTCGCGCCGCTCGGCGAGCTGGAGCTCCAGAGCCTGGAGGTCCTTGTCCCGCTTGTCCCGCGCGTCGGTGAGGAGCTTGGTGGCCTCGGCCCGCTTCTCCTCGGCCTCCCGGGCGGCCTTCGCCCGCTGCTGGGTGATCTCCCGCTCGGCGGTGGCGCGCAGGGTGGCGACCTCGCGCTCCACGGTCGACTTCAGCTCGGCCACCTCGTGCGCGGTGACCGTGCGCAGCTGCTTGGTCTCCCGGTCGGCGTCGGCGCGCAGGGTGTCAGCCTCGCGGCGGGCCTGCACCCGGACCTCGGCGGCCTCCCGCTCGGCGGCGGTGCGGACGCTGCCGGCCTCGCGCTCGGCGGTGGCCTTCATGGCGGCCGCCTCGGCGCGCGCCTTGTCGGTGATCTCCCGCGCCTCGAGGCGGGCGGCGGAGAGGATGCCCTCCGACTCGCGCTTGGCCTCGTTGCGGTGGTCGTTGGCCTGCTCCTCGGCCAGCCGGAGGATCTGCTCGACGCGGGTGCCCAGGCCGGAGAGGGTCGGCCGGCTGTTCTCCTCAAGCTGCTTGTTGGTCTCGGTGAGCTTCTGCTCGAGCGCGCCCTGGCGCTGCTCGGCCTGGCGCAGCCGGCGCTGCGCGTCGTTCATCCGCTGCTCGGCCTCGGCGCGGGCCTGCTCGGACTGGCTCAGGGCGGCGGTCAGCCGGCCGATGAAGTCGTCGACCTGGTTGGTGTTGTAACCACGCAGGCCAACGGTGAAATCGGGCTGTGAGTTCGCGTTATCGAAGAACGCAAGAGGGGACTGCTGCTGGGGCATTGGGACATACTCGCAGACGCCCCAGGGTGCTTCGCAAGAGCGGTCCGGACCTTTCGTGTCCTGTTTACATGGTCAACTTCCCCGCGCCGACGGGACCGGACCAACGGGCGATCTTGGCAGGTCCCGGGCGGGTCGGGCGACCCGCAGTGGAGCGCGCGAAAAGGGCCGCGGGTCGGCGCCCGCGGCCCTTTGTCGGACAGCAATCAAATGGTGTTCCGGCTTACCGGAAAGGCAATGCCGGCGGTCAGTGCCCGCGGAACCGGTTGATCGCGGTTTCGTGGCGGGCGCGCAGCTCGGTGTCCCGCACGCCGAGGCCGTCGGTGGGCGCCAGGCAGCGCACGCCGACCTTGCCCTGGTGCGCGTTGCGGTGCACCTCGTACGCGGCCTGGCCGGTCTGCTCCAGCGGGTAGGTGCGGGACACGGTCGGGTGCACCTTGCCGAGCGCCACCAGCCGGTTGGCCTGCCACGCCTCGTGGTAGTTGGCGAAGTGGCTGCCGACGATCCGCTTCAGGTGCATCCACAGGTAGCGGTTGTCGTACTGGTGCAGGTAGCCGCTGGTGGAGGCGCAGGTGACGATCGTGCCGCCCTTCTTGGCGACGTAGACGCTGGCGCCGAAGGTCTCCCGGCCGGGGTGCTCGAAGACGATGTCCGGGTCCTCGCCTCCGGTCAGCTCCCGGATCCGCTCGCCGAAGCGGCGCCACTCGTCCTGGTCCTGGGTCTCCTCGTCCTTCCAGAACCGGAAGCCCTCGGCGGTGCGATCGATCACCAGCTCGGCGCCCATCTTCCGGCACAGCTCGGCCTTCTCTGGCGAGGAGACCACGCAGACCGGGATGGCCCCGCCGTTGAGCGCCATCTGGGTGGCGTAGCCGCCCAGGCCGCCGGAGGCGCCCCAGATCAGCACCACGTCGCCCTGCTTCATGTTCGCCCCGTGGTGCGAGACGAGCTGCCGGTACGCCGTGGAGTTGACCAGCCCGGGGCTGGCCGCCTCCTCCCAGCTCAGGTGGCGCGGCTTCGGCATGAGCTGGTTGGCCTTGACCACGGCCAGCTCGGCCAGGCCGCCGAAGTTGGTCTCGAAGCCCCAGATCCGCTGCTGCGGGTCGAGCATGGTGTCGTCGTGTCCGGCGGCGTCCTCAAGCTCCACCGAGAGGCAGTGCGCGACCACCTCGTCGCCGGCCTTCCACCGGGTCACACCCGGCCCGGTGCGCAGCACCACGCCGGCCGCGTCCGACCCGACCACGTGGTAGGGCAGGTCGTGCCGGCGGGTCAGCTCGGAGAGCCGGCCGTAGCGCTGGAGGAACTTGAAGGTGGGCAGCGGCTCGAAGATGCTGGTCCACACGGTGTTGTAGTTGATGGCGCTGGCCATCACGGCGACCAGCGCCTCGCCCGGGCCCAGCTCGGGCGTGGGCACCTCCTGGACGTGCAGCGCCTTGCGCGGGTCCTTGTCCCGCGTCGCCATGCCGTCGAACATCCGGGTGTCCTCGGCGCGGACCACCACGCCCCGGTAGCTCTCGGGTACCGGCAGGCCGGCGAGGCCGGCGAGTTCCCGCTCGGGCTGCGCGGAGCCCTCCGCCGCCATGATCGCTTCGAGGATGTCCTGCACGGTGACCTCCCGTTCGTTGCGCACCCGCACCGGGCGGGCAGGGGTGCTGCCATCGTCGGCGCCGGTGCGACGGGACCGCCATGTCGGCAATCGACACATCCGGCACCGGTCGCACTCCTGTGGGGCGGGACGTTACTGAACGGTAGCTAGGGCGGGAAGTCCTCTGTGAAAAACTGCATCGGCCGATGCGTGGAGGTGTCCGTGGGAACGCGAAAACGCGCAGTGGCGCGCCGCGTCCCAGGTTGTAGGAAAGGGCCCCGGCCAGGACGGCCGGGACCCCTCCGCGCGGCTCAGTGGCCGGTGGCGGCCGGCTCGACCAGCTCGACCAGGACGCCGCCGGCGTCCTTCGGGTGCACGAAGTTGATCCGCGAGTCGGCGGTGCCCCGCTTCGGCTTCTCGTAGAGCAGCCGGACGCCGCGCTCGCGCAACGCCGCGCAGGCCGCGTCGATGTCGGTCACCGTGTACGCGACCTGCTGCACGCCCGGCCCGTTGCGGTCCAGGAACTTGGCGATCGTCGAGGACGGCGACAGCGGGGCGAGCAGTTGCAGACAGCCGCCCTCGGTGGTCGGGCCGACGGCCAGCATCGCCTCGCGTACGCCCTGTTCCTCGTTGGTCTCGGTGTGCACGCAGCGCATCCCGAAGGTGCGCTCGTAGAAGTCGATCGCGGCGTCCAGGTCGGCCACGGCGATCCCGACGTGGTCGATGCGGCGCAGGCCGATGTCGGTGACATGGTCGGCAGCGGGCTCGACGGGGGAGTTCTCAGCCATGGCGCCAGTTTGGCCGAACAATCGTTAAGGCGTACAGGTCGGCAATCTCACGCCGCCGGATCGGACCCCGTCCGAACGTCTCCGCCCCGAGCCTCAGCCGAACGGGCTACCTCGAACGAGGTCACCGAGCCGACATCCGCCCTACGCCCGAGCCGGCGGCCGCCCGCGCTCCGATCGTCCTGCTGGACGGACGATGCCCCGCTGACCAGGTTGCGAGCACGATTCGAACAGGCACGCCCACCAGCAATGATCGCCCCGGCCGGCGCTCTCGGCCCGGGCACGGGGCCTTGATCGGACTCGGGAGGTCCGAGCCGTGCGCACGGTACCGAGAAAGCGTGGCAACGCACCGAACACCACAGCGTCCGACGTTCCGGCTCCGGGACGGTCGGCATGACGCTGGAGCAGTGGGCGGCAGCCAGCGTCGTGTCGGGCGCGATCCTCAGCGCGCTGACCCTGGCCGTGATGGTGAGCCGGCCGCTGCGCCGCCTGGCCCGGCAGAACGAGGAGTTCCGGCAGGACTGGTACGGGGTGCCGGCCAGGCCGGGTCACGACGCCACCCCGGGGGTGCCGGAGCGGTTGCGGCGAATCGAGGCGGAGCTGCACCCGAACGGAGGCGGGACGCTGCGGGACGCGGTCAACGACGCGGAGAGCCGTCTCAAGGGGGTGGAGAGCCGCCTCGACGACCACCTCCGATCGCCGCACGGCGGGTCGCCCCGTGGCTGATCCGGACAGCGCCAGCCAGGCGGCGCATCGATCGTTCGGCATATGCGAAGCCGGACGGCGCAAGGTTGATCTGCAACTTGCACCCGGTGAAGAGTACGCATGGTGAGTTCACTGTCACGCCCCGTCGCTGCCATCTGGATCCCCTCCCACGTCGACCCGATCGAACCCCACCTCCTGGCCTGCCTGGACCACGCGAGGCGGTGCCGCTACGACCTCCTCGGGATCGTCACCACGGCACCGTGGGACGAGGTCAGGCAGATGATGATCGACGGGAAGGTCGACGTGGTGGTGGTCGCCGAGCGGGAGCACCTGCCGCCGGACCGGACCCCGCGGATCGAGGTGGCCGCCCGAGGGGCCCACCCGTCGCCGGCGTCGTCGCCCCGGGGCCCGGTGCTGCCGCGCCGGCGCCGCCCGCGCCAGGGCTGAACGCGCGAACCTCCATCGACCGCCATGACCTGCAGCGCGTTGCGGACGTGCTCGGGGTCACCGTACTGTCGCTGTTCCCGGCAGATATGGTGCGTCCTAACAATCGTTAAGGCGTACAGGTCGGCACCCCTCGGAGGCAGGCATGGCTTCGGTGATCGTCAGCGGCGCGCGGACCCCGATGGGGCGCCTGCTGGGCAACCTCAAGGACCTCCCGGCGACGAAGCTCGGCGGCGTCGCGATCAAGGCGGCGCTGGAGCGCGCCGGCGTGGCCCCGGACCAGGTCCAGTACGTGATCATGGGGCAGGTGCTCCAGGCCGGCGCGGGCCAGATCCCGGCCCGCCAGGCCGCCGTCGAGGCGGGCATCCCGATGTCCACCCCGGCGCTGACCATCAACAAGGTCTGCCTCTCCGGCCTGGACGCGATCGCCCTGGCCGACCAGCTCATCCGGGCCGGTGAGTTCGACATCGTGGTGGCCGGCGGTATGGAGTCGATGACCAACGCCCCGCACCTGATGCTCGGCCAGCGCTCCGGCTACAAGTACGGCGACGTGACGATCAAGGACCACATGGCCCTGGACGGTCTCACCGACGCCTGGGACTGCTGCTCGATGGGCGAGTCCACCGAGCGGCACGGGGCGAAGCACGGCATCACCCGCGAGGAGCAGGACGCGTTCGCCGCGACCAGCCACCAGCGCGCCGCCGCCGCCCAGAAGAACGGTCACTTCGCCGACGAGATCACCCCGGTGATCATCCCGCAGCGCAAGGGTGACCCGCTGGTGATCAGCGAGGACGAGGGCATCCGCCCGGACACCACGACGGAGTCGCTGGGCAAGCTGCGCCCGGCCTTCGCCAAGGACGGCACCATCACCGCCGGCAGCTCCTCGCCGATCTCCGACGGCGCCGCCGCGGTGGTCGTGATGAGCAAGGCCAAGGCCAAGGAGCTGGGGCTCACCTGGCTGGCCGAGATCGGCGCGCACGGCAACGTGGCCGGCCCGGACAACTCCCTGCACTCGCAGCCGTCCAACGCCATCCAGCACGCGCTGAAGAAGGGCGGCCTGAGCGTCGCCGACCTCGACCTCATCGAGATCAACGAGGCGTTCGCCCAGGTCGGCATCCAGTCCGCGCGGGACCTCGGGATCAGCACCGACAAGGTCAACGTCAACGGCGGCGCCATCGCGCTCGGCCACCCGATCGGCATGTCCGGCGCCCGGCTGGTGCTCACCCTGGCGCTGGAGCTCAAGCGGCGGGGCGGCGGCACCGGCGCGGCCGCGCTCTGCGGCGGCGGCGGCCAGGGCGACGCGCTGATCATCCACGTCCCGAACGGTGCCGAGAGCTGACTGTGAACGACAGTGTCCAGAACGTCCCGGCGGCGGCCGCCGGCTCGGTGCGCCGCAGCCGGGACGTACCCCTGCTGGTCGAGCGGGCCCGCGCGGGCGACCCCCGCGCGGTGGCCCGGCTGATCACCCTGGTCGAGTCCGGCGACGACGTGCTGCCGCAGGTCGCGGCGGCGCTGGCCCCCTACGCCGGGCACGCCCAGGTGGTCGGCCTGACCGGCTCGCCGGGGGTGGGCAAGTCGACCACCACCAACGAGCTGGTCCGGGCGCTGCGGGCGCGCGGCCACCGGGTGGGCGTGCTGGCCATCGACCCGTCGAGCCCGTTCACCGGCGGGGCGATCCTCGGTGACCGGGTCCGGATGCAGGACCACGCCACCGACCCCGGCGTCTACATCCGCTCGATGTCCAGCCGGGGCCACCTCGGCGGGCTCTCCGCGGCCACGCCCCAGGCGGTGCGGGTGCTGGAGGGCGCCGGCTGCGACGTGGTGCTGGTGGAGACCGTCGGCGTCGGCCAGGCCGAGGTCGAGGTGGCCTCGCTGGCCGACACCACGCTGGTGCTGCTCGCCCCGGGCATGGGCGACGCCATCCAGGCGGTCAAGGCCGGCATCCTGGAGATCGCCGACGTCTTCGTCGTCAACAAGGCCGACCGGGACGGCGCCGACGCCACCGTCCGCGACATCCAGGGCATGATCGCGCTGGGCGAGCGCGGGCCGGGCGAGTGGCGGCCGCAGGTGGTCCGGTCCATCGCCGCCCGTGGCGAGGGCATCGACGACATCGCCGCCGCGATCGACAAGCACCGCGACTGGCTGGAGCGCCACGGCGAGCTGCGCCGCCGCCGGGAGGCGCGGGCCGCCGCCGAGATCGAGGCGATCGCGCTGGGCACCCTGCGGGACCGGATCGGTTCGCTGCGCGACGGTACGCAACTGCCGACCCTCGCGGCCAAGGTGGCCGAGGGCGCCATCGACCCGTACGCGGCGGCCGCCGAACTGCTGGAGCAGTTGGGCGCCTGACGTCTCGCGGGTCGATCATGGAGTTGGGGCACCTCACGAAGGCCGCATGACGGGCATCCGGGGCGCCACACGTCCATGATCGACGGTCGGGTCGGGTCGGGGCGTGCGCGGGTGGTGGTGCTTGTAGGCTCCCGGTCGTCGGTTTGGGCGAGAGTGGCGGGGGACTGCGTGGAGCACGAGGCGACCCAGGAGCTGTCGGTGACCCCGAACGCGGTGGCGGGCGGTGCGACGCACGTCTCCGACGAGGTGGTCGAGAAGATCGCGGTGGCCGCCGCGAAGTCGGTGCCCGGGGTGGCCGAGCTCGGCGGCGACGTGGCCCGCTTCTTCAACGCCGTGCTGGACCGGGTCGGGCTGGACCAGGTGGGCGACGCCCGGCGCGGCTGCTCGGCGCACGTCACCGACGGCGCGGCCGTGGTCAACCTGGTCCTCGTCATCGACGGCGGCCGGCCGGTGCCCGAGGTGACCGATGGGGTCCGCGTCGCGGTGACCTCGGCCGTGGAGGCGTACGGGCTGCGGGTCGACGAGATCAACATCCGGGTGGACGACGTGGCGCTGGGCGGGCCGGCGGCGCCCTCGGCCTGACCCGGGTTACCGGCCGGTACGCCCATCCTTAGCGATCGTTCAGGCTGGCGTTCTACACTCGGTCTGCATCCCCAGGACTCGAGGAGGAACTCCGCGCATGGACGCCGACGAGATCGCCGCCGGTCGGGCCCGCTGGCAGGCCCGCTACGACGCCGCCCGCAAGCGCGACGCGGACTTCACCACGCTCTCCGGGATGACGGTGGACCCGGTGTACGGGCCGCCGGAGGGGGTGCCGTACCCCGGCTTCGAGCGGATCGGCTGGCCGGGCGAGTTTCCGTACACCCGGGGGCTCTACCCGACCGGCTACCGCGGGCGGACCTGGACCATCCGGCAGTTCGCCGGGTTCGGCAACGCCCAGCAGACCAACGAGCGCTACAAGATGATCCTCGGCGCCGGCGGCGGCGGGCTCTCCGTCGCCTTCGACATGCCGACGCTGATGGGGCGTGACTCCGACGACCCGCAGTCGCTCGGCGAGGTCGGCCACTGCGGCGTGGCCGTCGACTCGGCCGCCGACATGGAGGTGCTCTTCGACGGCATCGACCTGGCCGGCGTGACCACCTCGATGACCATCTCCGGCCCGGCCGTGCCGGTCTTCTGCATGTATCTGGTCGCCGCCGAGCGGCAGGGCGCCGACCTGTCCACCCTGGACGGCACGCTCCAGACGGACATCTTCAAGGAGTACATCGCGCAGAAGGAGTGGCTCTTCGACCCGGAGCCGCACCTGCGCCTCATCGGCGACCTGATGGAGTACTGCGCCCGGGAGATCCCGCGCTACAAGCCGCTGTCGGTCTCCGGCTACCACATCCGCGAGGCCGGCTCGACCGCCGCGCAGGAGCTGGCGTACACCCTGGCCGACGGGTTCGGCTACGTCGAGCTGGGGCTCTCGCGCGGGCTGGACGTCAACGTCTTCGCTCCGGGCCTGAGCTTCTTCTTCGACTCCCACGTCGACTTCTTCGAGGAGATCGCCAAGTTCCGGGCCGCCCGCCGGATCTGGGCCCGCTGGCTGCGCGACGTCTACGGCGCCACCAGCGAGAAGGCCCAGTGGCTGCGGTTCCACACCCAGACCGCCGGGGTGTCGCTGACCGCCCAGCAGCCGGTCAACAACGTGGTGCGGACCGCCGTGGAGGCCCTGGCGGCCGTGCTCGGCGGCACCAACTCCCTGCACACCAACGCCCTCGACGAGACCCTGGCCCTGCCCACCGACGAGTCGGCCGAGATCGCCCTGCGGACCCAGCAGGTGCTGATGGAGGAGACCGGGGTCGTCAACGTCGCCGACCCGCTCGGCGGCTCCTGGTACGTCGAGGCGCTCACCGACAAGATCGAGGCCGAGGCGGAGGAGATCTTCGCCCGGATCCGGCAGCTCGGCGGCGAGGGGCCGCACAAGATCGGCCCGATGACCTCGGGCATCCTGCGCGGCATCGAGGACGGCTGGTTCACCGGCCACATCGCCGAGTCGGCCTTCGTCTACCAGCAGGCGCTGGAGAAGGGCGACAAGCGGATCGTCGGCGTCAACTGCCACACCGGCACCGTCGCCAAGGACCTGGAGATCCTGCGCATCTCGCACGAGGTCGAGCTGGAGCAGCGCCGAGTGCTCGCCGAGCGCAAGGCGGGCCGCGACGACGCCGCGGTCAAGGCCGCCGTGCAGCGGATGGTCGAGGTCAGCCGGACCGGCGAGAACATGATCCCGGCCATGCTGGACGCGGCCCGCGCCGACACGCAGACCACCGCGCCGCCGCCGGCCGCCACCAGGTGCGGCAGCGCGGCCTGGGTGACCAGGTAGGTGGGGCGCAGGTTGATGCGCAGCATCCGGTCGAACTCCTCGATCGGGGTCTCGTGCACCAGCCCGCCGCTGGCGTACCCGCCGACCAGGTTGACCACGGCGCGCAGCGGCGCGGCCGGCTCCGCGGTGGCCGCGGCCACCGCCGACGCGGCGCCGGCGGGGTCCAGCAGGTCCGCGGCTACGCGGACCGGCCCGGCGGCCGCCGGCGTCGTCCCGCCGCCCTCCCGTTCGGGTACGACCACCCGCCAGCCGGCCTTGAGGAAGGCGGCGGTGACCGCGCCGCCCAGCCCGCCCGTGCCCCCGGTCACCAGCACCGTGCGCTCCGCCATGGGCACACGCTAACCGCCCGGCGGGCCGGGCGGTGACCGGGGCGCGATCCGGCCCGGTCGATGCCGGTCCTCCCGGCGGGCCGGCCGACCGGTGACCTCGGTGCGGCCGTCCGGCCGGTGCGGCGGGCGTGACGGCCGAACCGCCCGTCGGCCGGAGCGACCGAGTCGACCGGAGCGGAGGAGGCGGCCGGGCTGCGGGAATGGGAGCCTTGGCGCGGTGGACGGGCGCGGAAGGCGGTACTTTTCCCGATACGCGCCGTCATGGTTGACGGTCACGCCTCATGAAAGTAAGTTTCATCCGTGGCGAAGAGTCCGAAGATTTCTGCGAGTCACGAGCCCGGTGGACTGATCGTCCACATCAGCGGCCTCCTGCCCTCGCTGTCCCCGGCCGAGCAGCGGGTGGCCCGGCTGGTCGTCGCCGACCCGGCCGACGCCGCCCGGCGCACCATCACCGACCTCGCCACCGCCGCCGAGACATCCGAGGCCACCGTCATCCGGTTCTGCCGGTCGGTCGGCATGGACGGCTACCCCCAGCTGCGCATCCGGCTCGCCGCCGAGGCCGCCCGCCGGGTCGAGCCACCGGACGCCCGGGTGGTGGGCGGCGACATCCCGCCCGGCGCCGACCTGGCGCAGATCATCGCCACCATCGCGTTCAACGACGCGCGGGCCGTCGAGGAAACCGCCGAGCAGCTCGACCCCGCCGTCTGCGAGCAGGTGGTCGAGGCGATCGGCGCGGCCGGCCGGATCGACGTCTACGGCGCCGGCGCCAGCGGCTTCGTCGCCTCGGACTTCCAGCAGAAGCTGCACCGCATCGGCCGCACCGCGTTCTACTTCCCGGACGTGCACACCGCGCTCACCTCGGCCGCCCTGCTCGGCCGGGGCGACGTCGCCGTCGGCATCTCGCACACCGGCACCACCTCGGACGTCATCGAGGTGCTCGAACAGGCCCGCGCCCGGGGCGCCACCACGGTGGCGCTGACCAACTTCCCCCGCTCGCCGATCACCGAGGTCGCCGACCACGTGCTGACCACCGCGGCCCGGGAGACCACCTACCGCTCCGGCGCGATGGCCAGCCGGCTTGCCCAGCTCACCGTGGTCGACTGCCTCTTCGTCGGGGTGGCCGCGCGGAACCGGACCAAGGCCAAGAAGGCCCTGGAGGCGACCGCCGAGGCCGTCCGGTCCCACCGGGTGGGCGCCGGCCGGAGGCGGGCATGACGGCAGGGCGGGTGGAGCGGGAGGAGATCGCCGCCGTGCGGCCCGTGGTCCGGGTGGGCGCCCCCACCGAGCGGCGCAACCCGCACAGCGTCGACCTCGACCTGATGTCGACCCGGGACGTGCTCACCGTCATCAACGAGGCGGACCGGCGGGTGCCCGCCGCGGTGGCCGCCGTCCTCGACGAGATCGCCGAGACCGTCGACCTGGCCGTCGCCGCGCTGCGCGCCGGGAACCGGGTGCACTACTTCGGCGCCGGCACCTCCGGCCGCCTCGGCGTGCTGGACGCCGCCGAGCTGGCTCCCACCTTCAACTCGCCGCGGCACTGGTTCTGCTCCCACCTCGCCGGTGGCCCCGACGCCATGTGGCGGGCGGTCGAGGACGCCGAGGACGACGAGCGCGGCGGCGCCGCCGAGGCCGCCGAGTGCGTACGCCCCGGCGACCTGGTAGTCGGGCTGGCCGCCAGCGGGCGCACCCCGTACGTCCTCGGGGCGCTCGCCGCATCCCGGGCGCAGGGGGCCGGGACCGTGCTGCTCTGCGCCAATCCGGAGGCCGACGCCGCCGCGTCGGTGGACGTCTTCATCGGGGTGGACACCGGACCCGAGGTGGTCACCGGGTCGACCCGGATGAAGGCGGGCACCGCGCAGAAGCTGGTGCTCAACACGTTCTCCACGGCCGTCATGGTGCGCCTCGGCCGGGTCTACTCGAACCTGATGATCGACATGGTGGCCACCAACGCCAAACTGCGCGGCCGGATGATCTCGATCCTCATGGAGGCCACCGGCTGCGCCGAGGAGATCTGCCGCACCGCCCTCAACGAGGCCGACGGCGACCTCAAGACCGCCCTCGTCTCGCTGGTTTCGGGCGCCGAGGTCTCCGCCGCCCGGGCCGCCCTGGCCCGCTCCGCCGACCAGGTGCGCGGCGCGCTCGCCCTGCTCGCCTCCTGACGCCGCCGCCCGCCGGATCCCCTCCCGGCCCCGCCGGCGCCACGGGTGCGACGCGCATCACGTGGCGGGACGGGACGTCCCTCCCGCTGCGGATTGTTCAACCAGCCGTGGGGTAATCCTCACCGGTGGCTGAACCGACCGGTCCACGGACGCGTATCTCGCAGTGACCAGGATCGCAATGACGCGGTGACGCGGGTCGCTGTGTTCATGGAATTCGCAATGGTGCGATTTCATGGGCGGACGATGATTCCGCTGCTCCGACGCCCTCCGAGCGGGGCGTACGGGAGCCACCCGAGCAGGGGTCCTGACAGCAAACATGGACCGGGCTCTCAGCTACTACTCAGGCATTCGTGACAGTTTCGACTCACGACATGGAATCCCCGACGCGTCTCATCTGTTGTGTAGGTGTCAGCACCTACGGGCACAGCGGAGGTTACGGGGAGGGCTGATGAACGTGGGGATGGCAAGGAACCGGGCAACCGGCGCGAGCGAGGGGACCGTGGCAATCGTGGACAAGAACATCGGCATGCGTACCGACGAGGTCGCCGAGGAGCGGGACCTGGTCGGCGTCTACCTGCACGAGATCTCCCGGACGCCGCTGCTGGACGCCGCCAAGGAGGTCGACCTCTCCAAGGCGATCGAGGCCGGGCTGTACGCCGAGCACCTGCTCGGCGAGGACCGCGTCCCCGACGGCGTCGACCGGGAGGACCTGGAGCGGCTGGTCGCCGAGGGTGAGCGCGCGAAGGACCTGTTCATCCGCGCCAACCTGCGGCTGGTCGTCTCGATCGCCCGCCGCTACGTGCGCTCGGGCATGCCCATGCTGGACCTGATCCAGGAGGGCAACACCGGCCTCGTCCGGGCGGTCGAGAAGTTCGACTACGAGCGCGGCTACAAGTTCTCCACCTACGCGACCTGGTGGATCCGTCAGGCCATCAGCCGGGCGATCGCGCAGCAGGAGCGCACGGTGCGGCTGCCCGTGCACCTGGTCGAGGACGTCAACCGGATGCGCAACGTGGCCCGGCAGCTCACCCGTGAGCTGGGCAGCGACCCGGAGCCGGAGCAGATCGCGGCGGCGCTGGGCGTCACCGTCGAGCGGGTCAACGAGCTGCGCCGCTGGTCGCAGGACACCGTCTCGCTGGACACCCCGGTGGGCGACGACGGCGACACCAACCTCGGCGACCTGGTCGCCGACAGCGACGCCCCCTCGCCGGAGGAGATCGTCCTCACCGGCCTGGAGCGGCAGCGGATCGAGGGCCTGCTCAACCACCTCGACGACCGTTCGGCCGGCATCATGCGGGCCCGCTACGGCCTGGAGGACGGGCGCGAGCACTCGCTGACCGAGGTCGCCTCGCGGTTCTCGCTCTCCCGGGAGCGGATCCGCCAGCTGGAGATCCAGGCCCTCGGCCGGCTCCGTGAGCTGGCCCGCGCCGAGGGGCTGCAGGCGGCCTGAGCTGGTAGTAATTGATTCGACGAACGGCCGGCGTCCGATAGGGGGACGCCGGCCGTTCGCTGTTGTCGGGGTCAGCGCACCCGGCCGTAGCCCTGGATCGTCATCATGTTCATGTCCCGCTTGAGCACGTTGCGGCCCGCGCTGGGCGCGTCGATCACCTGACCGCCGCCGATGTAGAGCGCCACGTGGCCGAGACCGGAGTAGAACACGAGGTCGCCGGGTTGCAGCGAGCTGCGGCTGATCCGTGAGGTGGCGTCCCACTGCATCGCCGCGTTGTGCGGCAGGGACTTGCCGGCGGCCCGCCAGGCAGCCAGGGTCAGCCCGGAGCAGTCGTAACCGTCCGGCCCGTCCGCGCCCCAGACGTACGGCTTGCCGACGGCGCCGTAGGCGTAGCGCACGGCCACGCCGGCCGAGCCGGAGATGGCCGGGGCGCTGCCGGCCGAACTCGACTTCGCGGGCGTCTCGGTGGCCCGACCGTACGCCTTCCGGCGCAGCTCGTAGAGGCGGGCCAGGTCCGCCTCGATCTTCTTCTTGCCGGCGACGAGCTGCTTGGCCTGCGCCGCCTCCCGGGCCAGCGTGGCGTCGAGCCGGGTCTTCTGGTCGATCAGCCGGCGCTGGTTCTCCGTGAAGCCGGCGATGGTCTGCTGCCGCTGGCGGGTGAGCTGGTCCAGGGTGCCCAGCCGGTCCGGGAGGGTGGCGGGGCCGCCGGGCTCCAGCAGGGCCTGCGCGGTGCGCATGCCCCCGGTCTTGTACGCCGTGGCGGCGATGGCGCCCACGTCGGCGCGGCTCCGCTCGGCCTGCTCCTGCAACGGGCCGATCCTGGCCTGCAACGTGGCCGCGGTGGCCTTGTTGGCCTTGATCTCCTCGTTGAGCTTGTTGTACGACTCGACGATTCGCTCCAGCTCAGTCGAGGACTTCTCGATCTGCTTCGTCAGCTCGGCGGGGGTGGGCTCGGCCCGAGCCACCGACGCCGGGGCGAGCAGCGCGGCCGAGAGGCCGGCGACCGCCAGCGAGCGCAGCAGGATCCGTAAGGACGACAAGAGCGGAAAGCTCCTCTCCGACTTTTCGCCGGGGCGGCACGCGACCCGGCGACACCGGCCCGGGGCCATCCGGGTGGATGGCGGTCGACCGGACCGGCCTGCCCAACCTAACCCGTGACCGGAGTGACGGTGGGTTGAAGCAGGGGCGAAAGTTGGCAAAGTGTCAGGAAGTGCCGGCGGTGCCGGTGACGCTTCGTGACCGGTTCGCGGGCGGGCGGTCGCGGTGCCGGACCCGCGTGGGCGGATCGCGCCACTGGCCCGATTCGTCGTTCTGGGCGGATGTCGCCAGGCCACGCGCCGCAAAGTCACGACAAAGGCGGAAATCACTCCCGTTTGCCGGCGCGGAGGCCTCTTGCGAGCAGGCGCGTGGCCAGGGAAAACGCCCGACCGGGGTGGCGTGCCCGCAACACAATGAAGCGCGGACCCCGGGAATCCCGCGCACGGCATCGTCGGCGGCGCGGAGGCCCGGCCCGCGAATCCCCGGGAGGCCGCCGTGCAGCACGATGGCTCCACCACCCGCCCGCCCCGCTCCCCGGGAGCGAGCGCATCCACCCTGCTCTACGCCCGGCCGGGCATCGTGGTCACCGGCGAGCGCTTCACCGTCGGCCGCAACAGCTGGCGGGTCGCCGACATCACCCAGCTCTGGTCCGCCCGCGGCCCGCACGACCGGCTCGCCCTCCGGGCGGTCGCCGTCTCCGCCGCGCTGATCGGCGGCGTCGGCGTGCTGCTCGGCTTCACCGGCGGGCTGCAACGGCTCACCGCGGCGGCGTACCTCACGCTGGGCGCGGTGGGGCTGCTGCCGCTGCTGCTCGTGCTGGTCGGGGACCGCTTTCGGCCCCCGGCGCACGAGCTGTGGGGGCGGGTGGGCGGCGCCGAGGTGCTGCTGTTCAGCAGCGACGACGCGCGGCAGTTCGGCCAGGTCGCCCGCGCCCTGCAACGGGCCCGGGAGGGGGTACGTCACGGCGGCTGGGCGGACCCGCCGGCGGCCGAGCCGTGGCGGCCGACCCGCTGACCGGGGCGGGTCAGCCGGCGACCGGCTCCGGGGTGCGGTCCGGCCGCTCGGCGGCCAGCCAGTGGCTCACCCGGCGCTCGGCGTAGAACGAGACGAACGGCACCGTGCCGGCGAGCATCACCAGCAGCATCCGCTTCAGCGGCCAGTCGGCCCGGCGCGACAGGTCGAAGGTGAGCGCCAGATAGATCATGTAGAGCCAGCCGTGCGCGGTGCCGACCACGGCCACCACGGTCGGGTTGTCGAAGCCGTACTTCAGCGGCATGCCGATCAGGACCAGCACCACCAGCGCCACGCCCACGATCCAGGCGATCACGCGGTACCGGGTAAGGGCTCCGCCCACCGTCGTCCGTCCTTCCGACCGGCCTCAGCCGGGATAGTCGCCGGGCCTCGCGCCCGGGTTGGCGTTCAACCAGGAAAGGTAGCGGTTGTACGCGGCGAGTTCGCCGTCGTCGACCCCGTCGGCCGGGGCGGCCGGCACCCGGCTGACCCGCACCGGCCGGCGTACCGCCGGGGTGGTGGCGCCGGCCGGCTCGGCGCCGGGGGCCGCCGGGGGCGCCCGGGGTGGGGGCGGCTGGGGCGGCGGCCCCCGCGGGGTACGCCGGTCACGCCACCAGACGAAAACCCCGAAAACCGCGA
>NZ_JBEXLR010000083.1:0-29619 GCF_040610095.1 Micromonospora sp. NPDC004540 | reverse complement strand
TCGACGTCGATGTTCTTGCCGAGGACGCTCAGGGCGTTACGGGTGGCGGCGGGGCCGCAGTAGTAGAAGTTCGGCTGGGCCTCGTAGCGCACGTCGAGTTCCCGCTCGCCGTGGCCCTTGCGGTCGGTGGTGACCTGGGCGGTCTTCTCGGCGGGGGTGGCCTGGGCGGCGATGGCGGGGCCGGCGATGCCGACGGTGGTCGCGGCGAGGCCGGCGGCGGTCAGCACGGTGTTACGCAGCAGATCGGTACGCATGATGAGTGCCTCTCTGTCGGGGGTGAGCAGCACCGCAAAAGGGGGGCGCGGGTGCCGCTGAGAAAGTCTTCGGAGGGTGCCCGGCGATCAGGGGGTGACCTGCTCGGGCGGTCCGGGGGTGTAACCGTCGGCGGCGGGGAAGTGATTCTCTCGGCCTGATCCGACGTCCCGGGGGGATGTAACGACCGGGGCCGGGGATGATTCCCTGGCTCACCGGCTCGGACCGATGGTGCACGGTCCGGGGGATGTAACCACCGGCGGGGGCCGGTCATTCCGACCGGGGCTCCCTCACCCCTGGGGCCAGGGCTTCTCCGCGGTCTGCCATGTACAACGACCCCGGCCCCGGCATCATTCCGCCCCGACGGTGGCCCCGACCACCCGACACCACCGCCCGAATCCGGACAGGCATGCCCGCAACCCGCCACCACGAACCGGACATTCACCCCACGTCACGCAGCCGGGCGCCAACTTCCGCCCGGCCCAAGCGAGTGGCGTTGCAGAGGCGGGCCGACGAGGGCGGTGAGCACCATCTGGGCGGTCAGGCAGAGCGTGCAACCTGACATTCCACCCAGCCTGTCCGGGGCGTTGAGCGGGTGAGTGGAACGCCGTGGGTGTCTCGCGGGGGCTGAGACACCCATGGCGTTCCACCGGTGGCCGCCGGTGTTCAGTGGCTGTCGGCGGTGGTGTCGGGGGTGCGTTGGGTGGGGACGGTGGGGGTCGCGGGCCACGGGACGTCGGGGGAGGGGTGGAAGGTGATGCCGGCGGCCGTCCAGCGCGGGCCGTGGCCGGCGAGACGCTCGCGGAAGCCGTCCCAGTCGTGCGTCGACCGGGGCGACCAGCCCAGTTCGGCGACGGCGGGCAGGCGCGGGAAGAGCATGAACTCCACCTCGGCGAGGGTGGTGACCGACTCGGTCCAGAGCGGTGCCTCCACGCCCAGCACCGCCTCGGCCGGCACGTCGGTGAGGTGTGTCCCCGGATCCCAGTCGTACGCCCGGCGCACGTCGATGAGGCCGGCCCAGTCGTGCCCGATCGGGGTGTCGGCGGCGTACTTCATGTCCAGGTAGACGCGGTTGCCGGGGGAGAGGATGACGCGGGCGCCCCGGCGTACGGCCGCGGCGGTCTCGGGGTCGTCGCCGTTGGTGCCCCACCACTGGAGCACCCGCCCGTCGACGTGCCCGGCCGAGGCGAGCTGGTGCCAGCCGACCACGGTCTTGCCGGTCGCCGCGACCAGCGCCTGGGCGCGCTCCACGAAGGCGCGGTACGTGTCGGCCGGCACCTTGAACGCCTCGTCGCCGCCGAGGTGCAGCCACGGGCCGGGGGTGAGGGCGGCCACCTCGCCGACCACGTCGGCGACGAAGGCGTACGTCCGCTCGTCGGCGGGGTCGACATAGCTGAAGCCGACCTCGGTGCCGGTGTACGGCGGCGGCGGGACCTTGCCGGGCGCCAGCTCGGGGTAGGCGACCAGGGCCGCGTTGGTGTGCCCCGGCAGGTCGATCTCCGGCACCACGGTGACGTGGCGGCGGGCCGCGTACGCGACGATCCGCCGGTAGTCGGCCTGCGTGTAGAAGCCGCCGGGGCCGCCGCCCACCTCGGTGACCCCGCCGACCTCCGCGAGCCGGGGCCAGGAGTCGACGGCGATCCGCCAGCCCTGGTCGTCGGTGAGGTGCAGGTGCAGGTGGTTGAGCTTGTAGCGGGCCAGGTGGTCGACCACCCGCAGCACGTCCTCGACCGGGAAGAAGTGCCGGGCCACGTCGAGCATGGCGCCCCGGTACGGGAAGCGCGGCCGGTCGACGATGGTGCCGCCGGGCACCGCCCAGTGTTCGGCGACCGGGGCGGCGCTCTCGATGGTCGTGGGGAGGAGCTGCCGCAGCGTCTGCGCGCCGTGGAACAGCCCGGCCGGGGTGGCGGCGGTGATCCGCACCCCGGACCCGGTCACGTCGAGCCGGTAGCCCTCGTCGCCCAGCCCGTCGGCTACGCCCTCGGCCGCAAGCGCCGCCTCGGACAGGGTCAGGGCGAGCGGGCCGTCGGCGTCGGGGGCGTCGGCGACCGGCAGCGGGAAGCCGGTGGCGGGGCGCAGCCACTCGGCGAGCTGCTCGGCAACGTCCCGGCCGGCCGCGCTCACCCGGATCACCGCGTCCGCAGGCAGCGTGAAGTCCGCCGCCGGGTCCGGGGTCACCTGCTCGGGCGCGGGCACCACGTCGCCCAGGCGGACGGGCGCGGGCGGTGCGAGCAGGTCGCCGGCCCGCCGGGCGGCGGTGCGGGCCAGCTCGGCGGCGGCCGGCTGTCGGCCGGGGAGGCGGTCGAGCGGTTCGGGGCCGCTCTCGGTGGGGGCGGCGGGGGTGGTCGGCACGGCGACGGCTCCGGGGTGTATTTGCGCGGGATATGGCAAAGGTCAGGTTCAGCAAAACCAGTGCCGTCAAGAGTACGAGGGGAATCGGAATTGCGTGATAGTGCGCGTGGAAGCGTTCCCAAAAACCGGTACGGACGCGGATAGTGGGGACCGTTGTGCCGATTGTCACCGAACGGTCCCAGGCCACTCGAAGTTCGCTTAACCTTCGCCCACCGATCGCTGACGAGCCGGGATTACCGGTGGTCGCTCCCGGGGTATGTCCGAACTGAACCTTCGTTAAGTGTCAATGGCGCGCGTGGGAGGCTCTGGTGGCAGCGCAAGAGACGGTCGAGCACAAGTACGTCTACGACTTCGCCGAGGGCAACAAGGACCTCAAGGACCTGCTCGGCGGCAAGGGGGCCAACCTGGCCGAGATGACCAATCTCGGCCTGCCGGTCCCGCCCGGCTTCACGATCACCACCGAGGCCTGCAAGGCGTACCTGGCGACCGGCCGCGAGCCGGACGGGCTGGCCGCCCAGATCGAGGCGCACCTGGAGTCGCTGGAACGGGAGATGGGCCGCAAGCTCGGCGACCCGCAGGACCCGCTGCTGGTCTCGGTCCGCTCGGGCGCCAAGTTCTCCATGCCCGGCATGATGGAGACCGTCCTCAACGTCGGCCTCAACGACCGCAGCGTCGTCGGGCTCAGCGCGCAGGCGGGCGGCAACGACCGGTTCGCCTGGGACTCCTATCGCCGGCTGATCCAGATGTTCGGCAAGACCGTCTGCGAGGTGCCGGGCGAGGAGTTCGAGCACGCGCTGGACGAGGCCAAGCGCGCCAAGGGTACGCAGAACGACCTCGACCTGGACGCCGACGACCTGCGCGGGCTGGTCGACGCGTACAAGAAGATCTTCGCGAAGCACACCGGGCGGGAGTTCCCGCAGGAGCCGCGCGAGCAGCTCGACCTGGCCATCCGCGCGGTCTTCGAGTCGTGGAACGCCGAGCGCGCGGTGGTCTACCGCCGGCAGGAGCGGATTCCGGCCGACCTGGGCACCGCGGTCAACGTGGTGGCCATGGTCTTCGGCAACCTCGGCGCCGACTCCGGCACCGGCGTCGCCTTCACCCGCGACCCGGGCAGCGGCGCGCAGGGCATCTACGGCGACTACCTGGCCAACGCCCAGGGCGAGGACGTGGTGGCCGGCATCCGCAACACGGTGCCGTTGCAGGAGCTGGAGCGGATCGACAAGAAGTCCTACGACGAGCTGCTCGACTACATGGCGCGGCTCGAGGAGCACTACAAGGACCTCTGCGACATCGAGTTCACCATCGAGCGCGGCAAGCTCTGGATGCTCCAGACCCGGGTCGGCAAGCGCACCGCCGCCGCCGCGTTCGTCATCGCCGGGCAGCTCGTCGACGAGGGCCTGATCGACCTGGACGAGGCGCTGCACCGGGTCAACGGCGCGCAGCTCGCCCAGCTCATGTTCCCGCGCTTCCAGCTCGACCACGAGTTCCAGCCGGTGGCCAAGGGCATCGGCGCCTCGCCGGGCGCCGCCTCCGGCAAGGTGGTCTTCACCTCGGCCCGCGCCGTCGAGCTGGCCGCCGAGGGCGAGTCGGTGATCCTGGTCCGCCGGGAGACCAACCCGGACGACCTCAACGGCATGATCGCCGCCAAGGGCATCCTCACCTCGCGCGGCGGCAAGACCAGCCACGCCGCGGTGGTCGCCCGGGGCATGGGCAAGACCTGTGTCTCCGGCGCGGACGAGCTGGACGTCAACGTGCCGGCGAAGAAGTTCACCGTCGCCGGGCAGACCGTGAACGAGGGCGACGTCGTCTCCATCGACGGCACCACCGGCAAGGTCTACCTCGGCGAGGTGCCGGTCATGCCGTCCGAGGTGGTGCAGTACTTCGAGGGCGAGCTGGACGCGGAGCAGACGGACGACGCGCTGGTCAAGGCCGTACACCGGATCATGACGCACGCCGACGCGACGCGGCGGCTGCTGGTCCGGACGAACGCCGACACGGGCGCCGACGCGGCCCGGGCGCGCCGGTTCGGTGCCGAGGGCATCGGCCTGTGCCGCACCGAGCACATGTTCCTCGGCGACCGCCGCGAGCTGGTCGAGCGGCTGATCCTCGCGGGAACCGACCAGGAGCGCGAGACGGCGCTCGCCGCCCTGCTGCCGCTGCAGCGGGAGGACTTCATCGAGATCTTCCGCGAGATGGACGGCCTGCCGGTCACCGTGCGGCTCATCGACCCGCCGCTGCACGAGTTCCTGCCCCCGCTGGAGCAGCTCGCGGTCAACGTGGCGGTCGCCCAGGAGCGCGGCGAGGACGTGGCCAAGGAGGAGGCGCTGCTCGCCGCCGTCCGGCGGATGCACGAGGAGAACCCGATGCTGGGCCTGCGGGGCGTCCGGCTCGGCCTGGTCATCCCCGGCCTGTTCGCCATGCAGGTCCGCGCGATCGCCGAGGCCGCCGTCGAGGTCACCCGGGCCGGCGGCGCGGCCTGCCCGGAGATCATGGTCCCCCTGGTCGGCGCCGTGCAGGAGCTGGAGACGGTACGCGCCGAGGCCGAGAAGATCATCGCGGAGGTGGTCGGGGACAGCGGCGTCGAGGTGCTGATCGGCACCATGATCGAGGTGCCCCGGGCGGCGCTGACCGCCGGGCAGATCGCCGAGGCGGCGCAGTTCTTCTCGTTCGGCACCAACGACCTCACCCAGATGGGCTGGGGCTTCTCCCGCGACGACGTCGAGGGCGCGTTCTTCTGGCGGTACCTGGAGCTGGGCATCTTCGGCATCTCGCCGTTCGAGTCGATCGACCGGGAGGGCGTCGGCCGGCTGGTCCGGATCGCCGCCGAGGAGGGCCGGGCGGCCCGCCCGGGGCTGAAGCTCGGCGTCTGCGGCGAGCACGGTGGCGACCCGGACTCGGTGCACTTCTTCCACGAGGTCGGGCTCGACTACGTCTCCTGCTCGCCGTTCCGGGTGCCGGTGGCGCGGCTGGAGGCCGGCCGGGCGGCGATCACCACGACGGGTTCGGACTCCCGTTGAGCGCGTGACGCATCCGGGGCCGCCGACGCTCAGGTCGGTGGCCCCGCTTGCGTCCGGGCGCGCCATTCCGGCCCGCCGGGCGTAACCTGGGCTCCCGCGTACGTGTCGATCAGGAAGGTGGCCGAATGACCAGCGTCTGGGAGAACCTGACGGTTGACGCCCAGGACCCGTCCCGGCTCGCCCACTGGTGGGCGGAGGCGCTCGGCTACCAGGTGATCAGCGACAAGCCGGACGAGGTGGAGATCCGCCGCACGCCCGACACGCTGCCCGGCATCGTCTTCGTCCCGGTCACCGGCCCCAAGGAGGGCAAGAACCGGCTGCACATCGACCTGCGCCCGACCGACCTGGAGGCCGAGGTCGAGCGCCTGGTCGACATGGGCGCCCGGCACGTCGACATCGGGCAGGGTGAGGTGGACTGGACGGTCCTGTCCGACCCGGAGGGCAACGAGTTCTGCGTGCTACGTGAGCGCCAGGAGTGAGCCACGGCTGACCGCGGGTCCCGGCCCTGACGACGCGGCGCGCCTGGTCACCGAGACGCCCAAGGACACCGGTTACGGGCGGTCGCCGTACGAGCGGGACCGGGCACGGGTGCTGCACTCGGCGGCGTTCCGCCGGCTCGCCGCGAAGACCCAGGTGCACACCGCCGGCACCGACGACTTCCTGCGCACCCGGCTGACCCACTCGCTGGAGGTGGCGCAGATCGCCCGGGAGATGGGCGCCCGGCTCGGCTGCGACCCGGACGTGGTGGACACCGCCGGGCTGGCGCACGACCTCGGCCACCCGCCGTTCGGGCACAACGGCGAGGAGGCCCTGGACGGGCTCGCCGCCGACTGCGGGGGCTTCGAGGGCAACGCGCAGACGCTGCGGGTGCTCACCCGGCTGGAGGCCAAGGTGCTCGCCCCGGACGGCCGCTCCGCCGGGCTGAACCTGACCCGGGCCTCGCTCGACGCGGTCTCCAAATATCCCTGGGAGCGCCGGCCCGGCCGGCGCAAGTTCGGGGTGTACGCCGACGACCGCCCCGTCTTCGCCTGGCTGCGCGAGGGCGCTCCGCCCGGCGACCGGCGCTGCCTGGAGGCCCAGGTGATGGACTGGGCGGACGACGTGGCGTACTCGGTGCACGACGTCGAGGACGGCATCCACGGCGGCTACGTCAGCCTGCGCCCGCTGCTCGAGGACGCCGACGAACGGCGGGCGCTCTGCGCCGACGTGGCGGCCGCGTACTCCGGGGAGGCGCCCGAGGACCTGGGCGAGGTGCTGGCCGAACTGCTCGCCGAGCCGGTGCTCGCCCCGCTCGCCGCGTACGACGGCAGCCACCGGGCCCTCGCGGCGCTGAAGACCACCACGAGCGTGCTCACCGGTCGCTTCGTGTCGACCGTGGTGGCCGCCACCCAGCAGCGCCACAGCCCCGGCCCGCACCGCCGCTACGCCGCCGACCTCGTGGTGCCACGCCGGATCCGGGCCCAGTGCGCGCTGCTCAAGGGCATCGCCCTGCGCTACGTGATGCGCCGCCCCGGCGCCGGGCCCCGCTACGCGCAGCAGCAGGAGATCCTCGCCGACCTGGTCGCCGCCCTGCTCGACCGGGCCCCGGAGGCGCTCGACCCGGTCTTCGCGCCGCTGTGGCGGGCCGCCCCGGACGACGTCGCCCGGCTGCGCGTGGTGGTCGACCAGGTGGCCTCGCTCACCGACCCGGCCGCCCTGGCCTGGCACGGCCGCCTGGCAGCGGGCCGCTGACCTGCGGGTCCGCAGTCGGACAGCCCAGTGGGGAAGATCAGCGACTTAGGCTAGCCTAAGCAGCATGACGGAGCAGCGCCCCAAGAAGCTCACCGCCGCCACGGTCGTCCGGACCGAGCGGCCCACCCCGCACCTGATCCGGCTCGTGCTCGGCGGTGCGGAGCTGACCGGCCTGCCGGTGGGCGCCTACACCGACCACTACGTGAAGTTCGTCTTCCCGCCGGCCGGGGTGAGCTACCCGCACCCGACCGACCTGGCCACCATCCGGCGCGAGTTCCCGGCGCAGCAGTGGCCGCGGCTGCGGGCGTACACGGTGCGGGCCTGGGACGCGGTGGCCGGCGAGCTGACCGTGGACGTGGTGCACCACGGCGACGAGGGGCTGGCCGGGCCGTGGGCGGCCGCGCTTCGCCCCGGCGACCGGGTGCTGTTCGCCGGCCCCGGCGGCGCCTACGCCCCGGACCCGGCGGCCGACTGGCACCTGCTGGCCGGCGACGAGAGCGCGCTGCCGGCGATCGCCGCCGCGCTGGAGCGGCTGCCCGCCGGCGCGCCCGCCAAGGTGTACGTCGAGGTGGGCGGCCCGGCCGACGAGCTGCCGCTGGCCAGCAAGGGCGCGGTCGAGCTGCGCTGGCTGCACCGCGCCGGGCGCCAGGTGGGCGAGCCGCTGGTCGAGGCGCTCCGCGCGCTGGACTTCCCGCCCGGCCGGGTGCACGCCTTCGTGCACGGCGAGGCCACCGCGGTCAAGGAACTGCGCCGGCTGCTGCGGGTCGAGCGCGGGGTGCCCCGCGGCGACCTGTCCATCTCCGGCTACTGGCGGCGGGGCATGGACGACGAGGGCTGGCGCTCCACCAAGGCGGCCTGGAACGCCGAGGTCGAGGCCGCGGAGTCGGCCGTCCTCCCCGCCTGATCGAACCGCCGGCACCCGGCCCCGGGGATCCTGGTCGTTCGGCCCCCGCGGGGTGACCCACCCGCTGAGGATGGGGCCATGGCGGAGCAGGTGCGGCCGGACCGGCCGGCGGAGCGGATCGACCGGCTGGTGCTCGGGCTGGGTGTGGCCGGCGTGCTCGCGGTGGTGGTCTGGGGGATCCTCGGCCGCGCCTCCCTGGCGGCGTTCGGGAAGTCCGGGCTGGCCTGGGTGATCAACACCTTCGGCTGGTTCTTCGTGGTGGCCGCGGACGCCTTCCTGGTGCTGTCCGTGGTGCTCGCCGCGTCCCGGTTCGGCCGGATCCGGCTCGGCGCCGACGACGACGAGCCGGAGTTCACCACGCTGGCCTGGGTGTCGATGATGTTCAGCACCGGCATGGGCATCGGCCTGGTCTTCTACGCCGTCGCCGAGCCGATCCAGCACTACGCCGCGCCGCCACCCGCGGCCGGGGTGCAGCCGCAGACCGGGCCGGCCGCCGCGGCGGCCATGCAGTACACGCTGTTCCACTGGACCCTGCACCCGTGGGGCATCTACGCCGTCGTGGCGCTGGCCCTGGCGTACTCGACCTTCCGCAAGGGGCGCGGCAGCCGGATCTCGGCCGCGTTCGCGCCGCTGCTCGGCGCCCGGGCGTACGGGCCGGCCGGGCAGGCGATCGACCTGCTGGCGGTCTTCGCCACCGTGTTCGGCTCGGCGACCAGCCTCGGGCTCGGCGCGCTCCAGGTCGCGGCGGGCCTGGACAGCGCCACCGGCGTGCCGGACAGCATCGCGGTGGAGCTGGTGGTGATCGCCGCGCTCACCGCCGCGTTCGTGGTCTCCGCGTTCACCGGGCTGCACAAGGGGATCAAGTGGCTGTCGACCAGCAACGTGGTGCTGGCGGTGGGGCTGATGGTCTTCGTCTTCGTGGCCGGCCCGACCATCTACACGCTGGAGGTGCTGCCGGCCTCGGTCGGTGACTACCTCAGTCACCTGGTGGTGATGTCCACCCGGACCGGAGCGTTCACCGACCCGGCGTGGCTGGGCTCGTGGACCATCTTCTACTGGGCCTGGTGGATCTCCTGGGCGCCGTTCGTCGGGATCTTCATCGCCCGGATCTCCCGCGGGCGGACGGTCCGCGAGTTCGTCACCGGGGTGCTGCTGGTGCCCAGCGGGGCCAGCATCGTCTGGTTCGCGATCATGGGCGGCACCGCGCTGCACGTGCAGCGCAGCGGTGCCCGGGACCTGGTCGCCGACGTCGGGGCGAGCGCCGAGAACGCCCTCTTCGGGCTGCTGCACGCGCTGCCCCTGGCGACGGTCACCACGGCGGTGGCCGCGGTGCTGGTGGCGCTCTTCTTCGTCACCGGCGCCGACTCGGCCGCCCTGGTGCTCGGCTCGCTCACCTCCCGGGGCGCGCTGCGGCCGCACCGGGGCGTGGTGGTGCTCTGGGGCGTACTCATCGGAGCGGTCGCGGCGGCGCTGCTGCTGGCCGGCGGCCTGGCCGCGTTGCAGCAGGCCACCATCCTCGTGGCCCTGCCGTTCGTGGTGGTCATGCTTGGCCTCGCCGTCGCGCTCGTGCGGGAGATGGCCGCCGACCCGGCGGTACGGCCGCGGCCCGGCCTGCGCCGGTCGGGACTGGCCGCCGCGGTCCGTGCCGCCCGGTCGTACGAGGAGGAGAACCCGCCTCCGGTGACCCGCTGGTTCCACCGGCCCGGACGCTGACCCGGCTCGTTCCCGACGGGGAGCGGGTGTACCTCGGGTTGTAGTAGAGGTGCTACATTTCGCGGTATGACTGCGGTCGAACTGCCGGGGGCCGCCACGGCCCTCCACCCACCCGACGAGGACCTGGTCCTCGACGTCCGCGACCTGCGCATGCGCTATGGCGCCGTCGACGTGCTGCACGGGGTCGACCTCACCGCCCGGCGCCGCGAGGTGCTCGCCCTGCTCGGCCCCAACGGCGCCGGCAAGACCACCACCATCGAGATCCTGGAGGGCTTCCGGCTGCGCTCGGCCGGGTCGGTCCGGGTGCTCGGCGTCGACCCCGGCCGGGGCGACGAGCGCTGGCGCGCCCGGGTGGGCGTGGTGCTCCAGTCCTGGCGCGACCACGGCAAGTGGCGGGTCCGGGACCTGCTGGCCCACCTCGGCGACTTCTACGCGCCGTACGCCACCGACCGGATCTCCCGGCCCTGGCCGGCCGACGAACTGCTGGACACGGTCGGCCTCACCCCGCACGCCGGCAAGCGGGTGCACCAGCTCTCCGGCGGCCAGCGCCGCCGGCTCGACGTGGCGGTCGGCATCGTGGGCCGCCCGGAGCTGCTCTTCCTGGACGAGCCGACGGTCGGCTTCGACCCGGCCGCCCGGCGGGAGTTCCACGACCTGGTGCACCGCCTGGCCGACCTGGACGAGACCACCATCCTGCTCACCACGCACGACCTGGACGAGGCGGAGAAGCTGGCCGACCGGATCCTCATCCTGGCCGGTGGCCGGATCATCGCCGACGGGTCGCCCGACGAGCTGGCCCGCCGGGTCGCCGGCGACGCGGAGATCCGCTGGACCCGCGACGGCGAGCGGTTCGTGCACGCCACGGCCGACGCCACCGGCTTCCTGCGCGACCTGCTCCGCGAGCACGGCGACCGGGTGCAGGAGCTGGAGGTCCGCCGGGCGAGCCTGGAGGACGCCTACATCACGCTGGTCCACGAGGAGGAGTCCGGGCAGCGGGCCGGCCGGGCCGCCCGGGTCTGGCAGCAGGGGAGCGAGCGATGAACCCGACCGCGACGGCCGTCCGGGCCGGTGTCCGGCGCGGCCTGATCGAGCTGCGCAACACCTTCACCAACGCCCAGGACCTGTGGAACTACTTCTTCCCGACCGTGGTCCTGCTGGTCGCCATGTTCTTCATGCGGGGCTCCACGGTGCCAGGCACCGACTTCTCCCTCGGCGCCCGGGCGCTGCCCAGCACGATCGGCATGGGCCTGATCTTCGGTGGGCTGCTCGGCCTGTCCCAGCAGCTCATCGTCGACCGGGAGGACGGCACCCTGCTGCGCGCCAAGGCGACGCCGAACGGGATGCTCGGCTACCTGATCGGCAAGATCGTGCTGATCTCGGCGGTGTCGCTGATCGGGGTGGTCCTCCAGCTCACCCCGGGGCTGTTCTTCCTGGACGGGATCCGGCTCGGTGACCCCGCCGCCTGGCTCACCCTGGCCTGGGTGGTGCCGCTCGGGCTGGTGGCGACCCTCCCGCTGGGCGCCGTGATCGGCTCGCTGATCGAGAACCCCCGGAACATGGGCCTCGTGGTGCTGCCGATCTTCGGCCTCATCGCGCTCTCCGGCATCTTCTACCCGATCAACGGCCTGCCCGGCTGGCTCCAGGGCGTCGCCCAGGTCTTCCCGGTCTACTGGCTAGGGTTGGGCATGCGCTCGGCGCTGCTCCCCGGCGACCTGGCGGCGGTCGAGCTCGGCGGCTCCTGGCGCCACCTGGAGACCCTCGGCGTGCTCGGGGCGTGGGCGGTGCTCGGGCTGGTGCTGGCCCCCGTGGTGCTGCGTCGGATGGCCCGGCGCGAGTCCGGTTCGCGGGTGGCGGCCCGGCGGGAGCGGGCCATGCAGCGGGTCGGATGAGAGGGCGCCGATGAGCGAGGTCGTGCACAACCGGATCGCCGTGCTGCGCGCCGAACGGGGGATCTCCCGGCGGCAGCTCGCCGACGCGCTGGGCGTGCACTACCAGACGGTCGGCTACCTGGAGCGGGGCGAGTTCCGGCCCAGCCTGCACCTGGCCCTGCGGATCGCCGCCTACTTCGAGGTGCCGGTCGAGGTCGTCTTCTCCATCGAGCCGTTTCCCCGGATCGGGGACGCCGCCACCGGGGCCGGTCGCTCGGCCTGACCGGGGGCGGGCGGTGTCCGCCACACGCCCGTCCCCCCGACCGCCGGATGGTCGGTCCGGCAGGGCAGGATGTACGCCGAGGAGGTGGCGGAGATGGCGGGGCGGATCCGGGACGAGGACATCGCGCTGGTCCGCGAGCGCACCTCCATCGCCGAGGTCATCTCCGACACGGTGACGCTGAAGTCGGCCGGCGGCGGCAACCTCAAGGGCCTCTGCCCGTTCCACGACGAGAAGAGCCCCTCGTTCAACGTCTCGCCGGGCCGCAACGTCTGGTACTGCTTCGGCTGCGGGGCCGGCGGCGACGCGATCAAGTTTCTGATGGACGCCGAGCACCTGAGCTTCGTCGAGTCCGTCGAGCGGCTGGCCGCCCGCGCCGGCCTCCAGCTGCGCTACGTCGAGGACGACCGCTCCGCCCCGCGCGCCCGCCCCCAGCAGGGGCAGCGGCAGCGCCTGGTGGCCGCGCACGCCGCCGCCGTCGAGTTCTACCGCGCCCAGCTCACCACGGCCGGCGCCCGGGCGGCCCGGGAGTTCCTCGCCCAGCGGGGCTTCGACCGGGCCGCCGCCGAGCGCTACGGCTGCGGCTTCGCCCCCGACGCCTGGGACCTGCTCACCAAGCACCTGCGCCAGCAGGGCTTCACCCACGACGAGCTGGTCACCGCGGGGCTGTCCCGCCCGTCCCGCTCGGGCAGCCTGATCGACCGGTTCCGGCGCCGGCTGCTCTGGCCGATCCGCGACCTCACCGGCGACACGATCGGCTTCGGCGCCCGCAAGCTCTTCGACGACGACGACGGCCCGAAATACCTGAACACCCCCGAGACGCCGATCTACAAGAAGTCGCACGTCCTCTACGGCATCGACCAGGCCAAGCGGGAGATCGCCAAGCAGGGCAAGGTGGTGGTGGTCGAGGGCTACACCGACGTGATGGCCTGCCACCTGGCCGGCGTGCCCACCGCCGTGGCGACCTGCGGCACGGCGTTCGGCGCAGACCACATCGGGGTGCTGCGCCGGCTGCTCATGGACACCGACGCGGTGGCCGGCGAGATCATCTTCACCTTCGACGGCGACGCCGCCGGCCAGAAGGCCGCCCTGCGCGCCTTCGAGGACGACCAGCGCTTCGTCGGGCGCACCTTCATCGCGGTCAGCCCCGACAACATGGATCCGTGCGAGCTCCGCCTGGCCAAGGGCGACCTGGCGGTCCGCGACCTGGTCGCCCGCCGCGAGCCGCTGGTCGACTTCGCGCTCCGCCACATGATCAACCGGTACGACCTGGACACCGTCGACGGCCGGGTCGAGGCGATGCGCCGAGCCGCCCCGCTGGTTGCCAAGATCAAGGACCGGGAGAAGCGCCCCGAGTACGTCCGCAAGCTCGCCGGCGACCTCGGCATGGAGATCGAGCCGGTGCAGCGGGCCGTGCTGGCCGCCGCCCACGGGCAGCCCGCCGGGGAGGCGACCGCGCCCGCCCCCCCCGCCCCGGCCGCGCCCACTGTGGACAGTCCGCAGTCGATGGTCGAGCGGGAGGCGCTGAAGCTCGCGCTCCAGGAGCCGGTGCTGGCCGGCCCCATGTTCGACGCGGTCGAGGCGGCCGAATACCGGCACCCGGTGCACGTCGCGGTCCGGGCGGCCGTCGCCACGGCCGGCGGGGCGGCGACCGCCGCCGGCGGCGCGGTCTGGATCGAGCAGGTCCGCGACGCCTGCGACGACCTGGCCGGCCAGGCGCTCGTCGGCGAGCTGGCCGTGGAGCCGCTGCGCATCGACGGCGAGCCCGACCCGCGCTACGTCTCGATCACCATGGCCCGCCTCCAGTGGGGCTCGGTGACCGGGCGGATCAAGGACCTCAAGTCGAAGATCCAGCGGATCAACCCGGTGAGCAACAAGGACGAGTACTTCGCCCTCTTCGGGGAACTGCTCTCGCTGGAGCAGCACGCGCGGGCGCTGCGCGAGCAGGCCGCCGGAGGGCTCTGATGGGACTTTTCAGTCGCAAGCCGAAGCTGCCGCCCGCCGATCGGCCGCCGCTGCACGCCGACGAGCGGGTGCTCGCCTGGGCCGCCGTCGGCAACGGCGAGGGCGACGGCGTGGTGGTGGCCAGCAACCTCGGGCTCTGGCTGCCCGGCCGGGGGGAGCGGATCGGCTGGCACGACGTCCTCAAGGCGGTCTGGTCCGGCCGCGAGCTCACCGTCACCCCCGCCGACCGCGTCGCCGAGCGCGACGGCTACCTGGTGGTCGCCGACTGCCCGGCCGAGACCTACCTGCTGCTCGACCCGGGCGACCTGCCGCACCAGGTGCGGGCCCGGGTCACCCGCTCGGTCGCGTACACCGCACACCACCCGGTGCCCGGCGGCGCCGGCCGGATCGCCGCCCGCCGGGTGCCCGGCGTGGACGGGCTGACCTGGACGGTGCGCTACGAGCCGGGCACGCCCACCGACGACGAGGCGGTGGCCGCCGAGACCGACCGGCTGGTGGCCGCCGCCCGGGCCGCCACCGCCCCCGCGAACCTCTGAGCCGTCAGCCGGTTCGTCCGCCCGTGCCACCGCGTTATCCGGTCGAGCCTGTCGGACCCGGCGGCTAGGGTCGGTCCGTGACCAGCGCGCAACCACTCATCCAGGCGCGGGGGCTGGTGAAGCGGTTCGGCGACTTCACCGCCGTCGACGGCATCGACGTCGAGGTGCGCCCCGGCGAGGCGTTCGGCTTCCTCGGCCCCAACGGCGCCGGCAAGTCCTCCACCATGCGCATGATCGGCTGCATCTCGCCACCCTCCGGCGGGGAGCTGCGCATCCTCGGCCTGGACCCGGTTCGCGACGGCCCGGCGATCCGGGCCCGGCTGGGCGTCTGCCCGCAACTCGACAGCCTCGACCCGGAGCTGACCGTCCGGGAGAACCTCACCACCTACGCGCGCTACTTCGGCATCCCGCGCCGGGTGGCCCGCGAGCGGGCCGCCGAGCTGCTCGACTTCGTCCAGCTCACCGAGCGGGCCGAGAGCAAGGTGGAGCCGCTCTCCGGCGGCATGAAGCGGCGCCTGACCATCGCCCGCGCGCTGGTCAACAACCCCGAGATCGTGCTGCTCGACGAACCCACCACCGGGCTCGACCCGCAGGCCCGGCACCTCGTCTGGGAGCGGCTGTTCCGGCTGAAGCAGCAGGGCGTCACGCTCGTGCTCACGACCCACTACATGGACGAGGCGGAGCAGCTCTGCGACCGGCTCGTGGTGATGGACGGCGGCCGGATCGTCGCCGAGGGCTCGCCCCGGGCGCTGATCGAGCAGCACTCCACCCGCGAGGTGGTCGAGCTGCGCTTCGCCGCCGAGTCGCAGGAGCCGTTCGCCGGCAAGCTCGGCGGGCTGGGTGAGCGGGTCGAGGTGCTGCCGGACCGCATCCTGCTCTACGTGCCCGACGGCGACGCCGCGCTGGCCGAGGTGACCACGCGCGGGCTCGTCCCGGCCAGCGTCCTGGTCCGGCGCAGCAGCCTGGAGGACGTCTTCCTCCATCTCACCGGCCGCACCTTGATCGACTAGGGTGGCGGATCCAGGTCCGCCACCTCCGGCGGCCGGGTGTTGACGGGGGTGTCCGACATGGTGGGTCTGCCGCGGCGTCAGGCCGGGCTCACGGCGCTCTACCTCGGCGTGTTCGCCGCCGTCTGGTTCAGCGTCCCGAAGGCCGACCCGCCGTTGCGCTCGGTGCTGGTGGTGGGCAGCGTCGTCGCGCTGCTCACGGCGGCCGTCGGCGCGGTGCTCGTGGCGCGGGCCGGGCGCCGGGCGGCGGGCGAGCGCGACCGGTCCGCCGACCGCCGCTACGGGCTCGTCGTCGCCGCCGAGGTGGGCGTCGGCCTGATCGGCGCCCTGCTCCTGGCCGCCGCCGGGCTCACGGGCTACATCCCGGTGCTGGTCTGCGCCGTGGTCGGCATCCACTTCGTGCCGCTGGCCCCGGTGCTGCACGACCGGCTGCTGGTGCCGCTCGGCGTGGCCGTCACGCTGGTCGCCCTCGCCGGCCTGGTCGTCGGCCTCGTCTCGGGGGTGTCGGCCGGCCTGGTCGTCGGCACGGGCGCGGGCATCCTGCTCCTGGCCTACGCGGTGCTCGCCCTGTTCCGCACGCGCCGGGTCGCCTGACCGGCGGGAACCGGATCGTCGCCGGAGGCTCACCGGCGCGGAAGTCGAGCCGTTTGTCCGGCACGACCGTGGGTAACCGCGGCCCAGCCGACAGGACGACCGCTCAGAGGTAGGGCAGGACCATGACCGGAGACGAACAGTACGAGCGAGGTCTGGAGGCGCTGCGGGAGGCCGACAGCGGTGCCGGGCGGAAACTCCTGGAGGCGCTCGCCGACGTCTCACCCGAGCTCAGCTACCGGTCCGTCGCCTGGTCCTACGGCGACCTCTACGTCCGCCCCGAACTGGCGCGCCGCGACCGCGAGCTGATGTGCCTCGGCGTCCTCACCGCCCTCGGCGACTCCGGGGCCCAGCTCGAGGTGCACGTCAACGGCGCGCTCAACGCCGGCCTGACGCCCTCCGAGATCGTCGAGGCACTGCTCCAGGCGGTGGTCTACTGCGGGGTGCCGCGCGCGGTCAACGCCACCCTCGTCGCCAAGAAGGTCTTCGCGGAACGCAACCTGCTCCCCGTCCGCCCCACCCCGGCCGGCTGATGCGGGCCGCCGCAGGACGCAGATGGGGCGTCACCGCGCCCGCGCCCAGGTGACGAAACGATCGGCCAGCCGCTGCGGCGCGTCCCGCCCGTGCGGGTCGGCGAGGTCAGCCGTCGCCTCGCACAGGAGCGTGCCGAGGTAGACGAGCAGGGCGATCCGGTCCTCGCGATACTCCCCGAGCAGCGCCAGCCGGGCCGGCGAGCACGGCCACGGCGCCCCGCAGGCGCGGCAGCGCCAGGACGGTCGCGCCGCGACGTGCGGGCGGTAGCGAGGCATCTGCTCCTCCTCGCCTCCGTCGTGGGATGGGGATGCCCGCGCACCTCGTCGTGCGCGGGCACCCCCGGCCTGGTTCCGCCCGCCGTCCGGTGCCCGTGAGCGGTTCCGCTGCGTGACAGTCTGGTGAGCGGGCGACTACGGTGGGAGATCCCGCGCGCCGACGACCAGGGCGTACGGCGGTCGGCCCGGAGCGGTACGAGGATGTACGGAGGCTGTCCGTGGACCGTTCGTCCATGCTGGACCACTTCGCCGAAGAGTTGCGGCTCGCCCGGGCCGCCAGCGGCATGTCCCAGAGCGCGCTGGCCGAGGCCCTGAGCTACTCGGGCGCGCTGGTGGCCAAGGTGGAGACCTGCGAGCGGCGGCCGGGCCTCGACTTCGCCCGCCGGTGCGACACCGTGTTCGGCGCGGACGGGCGGTTCGAGCGGATCCAGCGACGGATCAGCCGGGAGACGGTGGTGCCGTGGTTCCGCGACTGGGCCGGCATCGAGCTGGAGGCCACCGCGCTGCGCTGGTTCGAGCCGCTCTACGTGCCGGGCCTGCTGCAGACGGAGGGCTACGCCCGCGCCGTGCTGGTCGGGGCCGGGCTGTTCGCGTCCAACGAGATCGACCAGCAGGTGGCCGCGCGGCTCGACCGTCAGAGCGTCCTGACCCGCGACCGGCCACCGCTGCTCACCGCCGTCATCGACGAGCACGTGCTGCGCCGCCGGGTCGGTGGCCCGGAGGTGATGCGCGAGCAACTGGCAAACCTGGTCAAGCTCGGTCGCACGTTGACGCGGGTGCGAATCCAGGTCGTGCCGCTCTCCGCCGGGGCCTACGCTGGGCTCGACGGCCCCTTCGTGATCGCCACCTCACCCGGCCGGGAGGATGTCGTCTACCTGGAGGGACAGCGCCACGGCCAGGTGGTCGACCGCGCCGAGTTCGTGCAGCAGATGGTCGAGGTGTGGGAATCGATCCGGGGCGAGGCACTATCGCACCAGCAGTCCCTTGAGTTGATCTCGGAAGTGGCGGAGACATGGACCTGACCGGCGCCCGGTGGCGCAAGAGCACCCGCAGCAACGGCAGCGGCGGCGCCTGCGTGGAGGTGGCCGGGAACCTGCCCGGCGTGGTCGCCGTACGCGATTCGAAGGACCCGGCCGGTCCCGTGCTGACGTTCGGCCCGGACGCGTGGCGCGCGTTCGTCACCCGGGTCGCCGGCCGGCCGTAGCGCCCTGATCTCGCGGAAACCCCGGCGACACCGTCCGTCGCCCGTCGTAGGGTGACCGGCGGCCTTGTCGTACCCGAGCGGTAGGAAGGGCGACGTGGGCGGAGAACGGGGGTGGTCCACGTGACCGTGGCGGAACGGTCCGGCCGGGCACTGCCCCGGGTGCCGGCCCTGGCGGTGCTCTCCCACCACCTGGTCGGCTACCGGCGTACCTGGCGGGCCGGCGTCTTCTCGTCCTTCCTGCTGCCGGTGCTCACCGTGCTGGGCTTCGGCGTGGGCGTCGGGGCGTACGTGGATCAGGGTGTCGGCGGCGTCTCCTACCTGGACTGGCTGGTGCCCGGCCTCATCGCCTCCACCGCCTTCCAGGTCGCCGTCGCCGAGTCGACATGGCCGGTGCTCAGCAACTTCCGCTGGATCCGCACCTACCACGCGCAGGTCGCGGCGCCGCTGCGGGTCGGCGACATCCTGGCCGGGCACCTCGCCTTCGTGCTGTTCCGGGTGGTCACCAGCACGCTGGCGTTCCTGCTGGTGACGGCGCTGTTCGGGGCGTTGCGCTCGCCCTGGGCGGTGACCGTCCCGCTGGTGAGCCTGCTGCTGGGCCTCGCCGCCGCCGCGCCGACCTTCGCGTTCGCCGCCGCGGTGCCGGGCGACAGCTACCTGGCGCTGCTGTTCCGCTTCGCGATCATCCCGATGACCCTCTTCGCCGGGGTGTTCTTCCCGGTCGAGTCACTGCCGGGCGGGCTGCGCCCGTTCGCCTACGCGACCCCGCTCTGGCACGCGGTGGACCTGTGCCGCGCCGCCACGCTCGGCGTCGCTCCGCAGTGGTCGGTCACCGGTCACCTGCTCTACCTCGCGGTCTGGGCCGCCGCCGGTTGGTGGCTGGCCCGGCGCGTGTTCCAGCGTCAGCTCGTCGTCTAGGGAAGGCTGTCGTGGTCGCTCTCGTCCTGCCCCGGCTGGTCAACACCGCGGGGGCCCGCCGCTCGGCCTCGGTCGCCGAGCGCAACTTCACGGCCCTGCGCAGCGCCTACTGGCTGGTGCTGATCTCCGGCTTCCTGGAGCCGGTGCTCTACCTCTTCTCGATCGGCGTCGGGGTGGGCACGCTGGTCGGCGACCTGACCCTGCCGGGCGGCCAGGTGGTCTCCTACGCGGCGTTCGTGGCCCCGGCCATGCTGGCCTCGTCGGCGATGAGCGGTGCGCTGTCGGAGACCACCTTCAACTTCTTCGGCAAGATGAAATACATGAAGCTGTACGACGGGGTCATCGCGACCCCGGTGCAGCCGTTCGAGATCGCCCTCGGCGAGCTGGGCTGGGCGATGATCCGGGGCAGCCTCTACTCGGCCGCGTTCCTGGTCATCATGGTGGCGATGGACCTGACCACCGCCGGTCGGGCGCTGGCCGCGTTCCCGGCCGCGGTGCTGGTGGGCTTCGCCTTCGGCGCGCTCGGCATGACGGTCTCCACGCTGATGCGCAGCTGGCAGGATTTCGACCTGATGGGGTCGGCCCAGTTCACCCTGTTCCTCTTCTCCGGCACGTTCGTCCCGGCCGAGGCCTACCCGGCGGTGCTGCGCTGGCTGGTCGAGGTGACCCCGCTCTACCGGTCGGTGCACCTGATCCGGGGCATCTCGGTGGGCGCGTCCGGCTGGTCGTGGCTGCTCGACGTGGCCTACCTGGTGGCGCTGACCGTCGGCATGCTCGCGCTGGCCTCCCGACGGATGAGCAGGTTGTTGTACAAGTAGGTGGTTAACCGGGCCTCCCCTCGGGGCATGTCGTGGGACGACACAGACGACGAGGGAGGGGCGATGGCCGCCGACGAGTCTTCCGCCCGGCACGGGCGCGACCGCACCGGGCCGGTGGGCCCGGACGAGGGGCCGGACAGCCCCACCGACCTGCCCCGCACGGGCTGGGTGGCGACGCTCAAGCGCACGGTCCGGGAGTTCCAGGACGACAGCCTGACCGACTGGGCCGCCGCCCTCACCTACTACGGCGTGCTGTCGATCTTCCCGGGCATGCTGGTGCTGATCTCCGTCCTCGGTCTGCTCGGGAACGAGGCCAAGTCGGGGGTGCGGGACACCGTCGACCAGGTGGTGCCGGAGGAGAACATCCGGAAGATCATCGAGACGGCGATCGACCAGGCCGGCGCCTCCGGCGGGCTGGCCAGCCTCGCGGCCGTCATCGGTCTGCTGGCCGCCTTCTGGTCCGCCTCAGGCTACGTGGCCGCCTTCATGCGCGCCTCGAACAGCATCTACGACGTGCCGGAGGGGCGGCCGATCTGGAAGACGCTGCCGATCCGGCTCGGCGTGACCGCGGTGATCGGCGTCATGCTGCTGGCCAGCGCGGTGATCGTGGTCTTCACCGGCGGTCTCGCCGAGCAGGCGGGCAACGCCATCGGCCTGGGCTCGACCGCCGTCACGGTGTGGAACATCGTCAAGTGGCCGGTGCTGCTCGTGCTGGTCAGCCTGATGTTCGCGATCCTCTACTGGGCCTCGCCGAACGCCCGGCACGGCGGCTTCCGCTGGGTCAGCCCCGGCGGGATCCTGGCCGTGGTGATCTGGCTGGTCATCTCGGGCCTGTTCGCCCTCTACGTCGGCAACTTCGCCTCGTACAACAAGACCTACGGCGCGCTGGCCGGTGTGATCATCTTCCTGGTCTGGCTCTGGCTCAGCAACATCGCCATCCTGCTCGGCGCGGAGTTCGACGCCGAGCTGGAGCGCAGCCGCGCCATCGCGGCCGGGCACCCGGCCGACGAGGAGCCGTACGTCGAGCTGCGTGACGACCGGAAGCTGAAGAAGAAGCGCAACGCCGCCACCCGCCGCTGACCGACCCGGGCCGCCAGGCCCCCCGCCGCCCCCGCCGCAGTTGAGCGCCGGGGGCGGCGGCACGTGGTGCGGCAGCGCTCAGCCGACAAGTTTCCAAGATCCAACACGTGCTTTTGCTCAGATGGACAAAAGTTTGGATCAGATGTGCCGAAGCTATGGACATGTGACCTGGAAGGCTCCTACTGTGTCGGACACGACACATCGCCGTTGCGTCGATGTGAACGACTCCGATGCGGAGGTGAGTCCCGGTGCGGACGCTCGACCCCCTGCACGTACAGCTCCTGCGCACGCTCCGGGACGAGGGGGCGGTCTCCCGGGCCGAGCTCGGCGACCGGCTCCAGATGCCCCGCCCGCGCCTCCTCGCCGAGCTGGACCGCCTGGTCAACCTCGGCTACGTGGCCGAGGCCGGGCTGGCCGCCTCCCGGGGCGGGCGCCGCTCCACGCTGGTCGAGCTGAGCCCGCACCTGCGCTTCGCCGCGGTCGACCTGGGCGCCAGCTCGATCGACGTCGAGGTGGTGAACGGCCGGCTGGAGCAGGTGGCCGCCTACACCGAGCCCGCCGACATCCGCTCCGGCCCGAAGGTGACCCTCCAGCGGGTCAACGAGCTGCTGCACAAGGCCAAGGTGGACGGCGCGTACGAGCGGCTCGACGCGATCGGCATCGGCGTGCCGGGCCCGGTGAGCTTCCGCGACGGGGTGCCGGTCTCCCCGCCGATCATGCCGGGCTGGGACCGCTTCCCCGTGCGTGAGCTGCTCACCCGCGAGCACGGCTGCCCGGCGGTGGTCGACAACGACGTCAACATCATGGCGATCGGCGAGCGGCACGGCGGCGTCGCCCACTCGGTGGACGACTTCCTGTTCATCAAGATCGGCACCGGCATCGGCTGCGGCATCTACCTCAACGGCGAGGTCTACCGGGGCACCGACGGGTGCGCCGGCGACATCGGCCACATCCAGGTCGACCCGAACGGTCCGATGTGCTCCTGCGGCAACCTCGGCTGCCTGGAGGCGGTGTTCAGCGGGGCCGCGCTGGCCCGGGCGGCCACCGCCGCGGCCCGCGCCGAGGTGTCGCCCGCGCTCGCCGAGCGGCTCGCCGCCCGGGGCGCGGTGACCGCGCTGGACGTGGCGCAGGGGGCGGTCGAGGGGGACGTCACCTGCATCCAGCTCATCCGCGACGGCGGCCGGCGGGTCGGCAGCGTGCTGGCCGGCCTGGTCAGCTTCACCAACCCGTCGATGATCGTGATCGGTGGCGGGCTCGCCCAGCTCGGCCACATCCTGCTCGCCGAGATCCGCAGCGTGGTCTACCGCCGCTCGCTGCCGCTGGCCACCGGCAACCTGCCGGTCGTCCTCTCCGAGCTGGGTCCCCGCGCCGGCGTCGCCGGCGCCGCCGTGCTCGCCAGCGACCTCGCCTTCGGGGAGGCAGCATGAACGACAGCGAGGAGGCCGCGGTGACGAACGAACCGCTGGTCGAAGCCCCTGCCGACACCGTCGCGGGCGAGGTGGTGCTGCGCCTCACCGACGTGGTCAAGACCTTCCCCGGCGTACGCGCGCTGGACGGCGTGCAGCTGGAGGTGCGGGCCGGCGAGGTGCACTGCCTGCTCGGGCAGAACGGCGCCGGCAAGTCGACCCTCATCAAGGTGCTCGCCGGGGTGCACCGGCCGGACTCCGGCGAGGTGGTGTGGCGCGGCGAGCCCGCGGCCTTCGCCAACCCGCAGGCCGCCATGCGGGCCGGGATCGCCACCATCTACCAGGAGCTCGACCTGGTCGAGGACCTGTCGGTGGCGGAGAACGCCTTCCTCGGCCACGAGCCGCGCCGGCTCGGCTTCGTCCGGCGCGGGCACATGGCCCGCAGGACCCGGCAGATCCTGGCCCGGCTCGGCCACGCGGAGATCCCGCCCGGGCGGCTGGTCCGCCACCTGCCGGCCGCCGGCAAGCAGGTCGTCAGCATGGCGCGGGCGCTCTCCCACGAGGCCCGACTGATCATCATGGACGAACCGAGCGCGGTGCTCGCCCACGACGAGGTGGGCAACCTGTTCCGGATCATCCGGGAACTCACCGCGCAGGGCATCGCGGTCATCTACATCTCGCACCGCATGGAGGAGATCCGCGAGATCGGCGACCGGGTCACCGTGCTCAAGGACGGCCGGACCACCGCGGCCAACCTGCCGGCCCGCGAGACACCGACCCGCGACCTGGTCTCCCGGATGACCGGCCGGACCATCGAGTACGTCTTCCCGGACCGCCCCGCCGACGACCCGGCCGGCACGGAGCTGCTGCGGGTGGAGGGGCTGACCCGGCACGGCGAGTTCGCCGACGTCTCGCTCGACGTGCGGGCCGGGGAGATCGTCGGCATCGCCGGGCTGGTCGGCTCGGGCCGCTCGGAGCTGCTGGAGACGATCTACGGCGCCCGCCGGGCGCAAACCGGCACGGTCCGGATGGGCGGCCGGACACTGCGCCCGGGCAGCGTCGGCGCGGCGGTGAAGGCCGGCATGGGGATGGCCCCCGAGGAGCGCAAGAGCCAGGCGCTGCTGCTCGGCGAGCCGATCTACCGCAACGTCACGCTGGCCACCTTCGGCCGGTACGCCCGCCTCGGCTTCACCGACGCCGGGCGGGAACGGGCCGCCGCGGACCGGATCGCGGCCTCGCTGGACCTGCGCCCCCGGGACGTCCGCCGGACGGTGCGCACCCTCTCCGGCGGCAACCAGCAGAAGGTGGTGGTCGGCCGGTGGCTGCTCGGGGAGACCCGGCTGCTGCTGCTCGACGAGCCGACCCGGGGCGTGGACGTGGGCGCCCGGGCCGAGCTCTACCAGGTCATCCGGGAACTCGCCGCGCGGGGCGTCGGGGTGCTGCTGGTCTCCAGCGAGGTGCCCGAGGTGCTCGGCCTGGCCGACCGGGTGCTGGTGATGCGGGAGGGCCGGGTGGTCCGCGAGGCCCCGGCCGGCGAACTCGACGAGAACACCGTGCTCGACCTCGTCATGGCGGGGTCCCTCATGGAAGGCGCGCCAGCATGAGCGACACGACACCCACGGCCGCCGCGGAACGGGCGGCGGACCTGCCGGCCCAGTCGCCGCCGGTCGACCCGGCCGAGACCGCGAAGGCCGAGGCGTCGGCCCGGCTCTCCTGGTGGCGCGGCGACGGCGGGGAGGGCGCCAAGCGCAACCTCGGCCTGCTGGCGACGCTGGTGGTGCTCGTGGTCATCGGCATCCTTACCCGGCCCGACCTCTACGGCGACGCGAGCTGGGTGTGGGGCAACACGCTCACGATCCTCAAGCTCGCCTCGGTGGTCGGCGTGGTCACCGTCGGGATGACCTTCGTGATCATCGGCGGCGGCATCGATCTCTCGGTCGGCGCGATCGTCGCGCTCGCCGGGGTCTGGTGCACCACGGTCGCCACCCAGAGCTACGGCGCCGGCGGCATGATCTTCAGTGCGCTCACCGTCGGGCTGGCCGTCGGCGTGGTCAACGGGCTGCTCATCTCGTACGGGCGGCTGGTGCCGTTCATCGCCACGCTGGCCATGATGGTCGCCGCCCGCGGCCTGGCCGCGGAGATCTCCGACAAGCAGACGCAGGTCTCCAACGACACCTTCATCAACGGCATCGCCAGCACGAACGTGCTCGGCATCCCGCTGCTGGTCTACATCCTCGCCGCGGTGGTGCTGGCCGGCTGGGTGCTGCTGAACCGGACCACCTTCGGCCGCCGGACGGTGGCCGTCGGCGGCAACCCTGAGGCGGCCCGGCTCGCCGGCATCAACGTCCGGCGGCACACCGTGCTGCTCTACGCGCTCTCCGGCCTCTGCTGCGGCATCGCCGCGATCATGCTGACCGCGCAGGCCACCTCCGCCCAGGCGGCGATGGCCAACCTCTACGAGCTGGACGCGATCGCCGCCGCGATCATCGGCGGCACGCTGCTCAGCGGCGGGCGGGGCACCATCATCGGCTCCCTGCTCGGGGTGATCATCTTCTCCACGATCACCAACCTCTTCGCCATCAACGGCCTCTCCACCGAGGCCCAGAACATGGTCAAGGGCGGCATCATCGTCGCGGCCGTCCTGGTCCAGCAGGTGCAGTTCGGCAGTCTCACCCAGTTCCTCGCCCGCAACCGGGCCACCACCACCTGATCCCACCGCGTCCGCCAGACCGCCGTCATCCGACGGTGGTCCGGCCCACCGCACCCGAAAACTCCCCACCACCTCATTCAGGAGGCCGTCATGACAAGCGACCTGTCGCGCCGCCGGCTGCTCTTCGGCGGGGCCGCGCTCTCCGCCGGCGTGCTGCTCGCCGGCTGCACCAGCAACGAGCAGACCCCGACCGAGGCCCAGACCAAGGCCGCGGCGACCGGCGCCAACCAGGAGCCGGGCAAGAAGGTGACCATCGGCTTCTCCGCCCCGGCCGCCGACCACGGCTGGATCGCCGCCATCACCAACAACGCCAAGGCGCAGGCCGGGGCGTACTCGGACGTGGAGCTGAAGAGCGTGGAGGCCGGCGCGGACGCGGCGGCCCAGCGCGCGGCGCTGTCCACCCTGATCTCCCAGAAGCCCGACGTGATCGTGCTGCTGCCGCACGACGGCAAGGAGCTCAACGCGTTCGGCCTGGAGGCCATGAAGGCCGGCATCCCGGTGGTCAACCTGGACCGGGCCTTCCCGGACGCGCGGGCCTACCGGCTGCAGATCAAGGGCGACAACTACGGCATGGGGGTGGCCGCCGCCACCTACATCGCCGAGCAGCTCAAGGCCAAGGGCGTCAGCAACCCGGTCATCGGCGAGATCCCCGGCATCGACTCGCTGGAGCTGACCCAGGAACGCTCCAAGGGCTTCGCCGACACGCTGGCCTCGCTCGGCCTCAAGGTGGCCAACCGCCGACCGGCCGAGTTCACCGCCGACTCGGGCCAGCAGGCCGCCACCGGGCTCTTCCAGGCGCTCCCCAAGATCGACGCGCTCTGGAACCACGACGACGACCAGGGCATCGGCGTCCTGGCCGCGGTCAACCAGGCCAACCGCAAGGAGTTCTTCATGGTCGGCGGCGCCGGCTCGAAGAAGGCCATGGAGGACATCGCGGCCGACAACACCGTGCTGAAGGCCACCGTCACCTACAGCCCGTCGATGGCCTCCTCGGCCATCTCCCTGGCCCGCCTGATCGGCCAGGGCAAGGGCATGTCCGATCTCGTCGAACTCCAGGTACCGAAGGAGATCGTGCTGGCCTCCGAGACGATCACCAAGGAGAACGCGAGCAACTACCTGAAGCTCGGGTTCTGACACACGGGGGGAGACCCACCTTGTCCACTCACGACAACGTCCTGCGGGTCGGCATGGTCGGCTACGCGTTCATGGGCGCCGCGCACTCCCAGGCGTGGCGCACCGTGAACCGCGTGTACGACCTGCCGGCGCGGGTGCGGATGGCACTCGTCTGCGGCCGGGACGAGCCGAAGGTGGCCGAGGCCGCCGGCCGGCTCGGCTGGGAGGGCCACACCACGGACTGGCGGCGGCTCGTCGAGTCCGACGAGATCGACGTGGTCGACATCTGCACACCGGGGGACAGCCACTGCGAGATCGCCCTCGCCGCGCTGGCCGCGGGCAAGCACGTGCTGTGCGAGAAGCCGCTGGCCAACACCGTCGAGGAGGCCCGGCAGATGACGGCCGCCGCCGCCCGGGCCCGGGCCGCCGGGGTACGCGCCATGTGCGGCTTCAACTACCGGCGGGTGCCCGCGGTCACCCTGATGCGGCGCCTCGTCGCCGACGGGCGGCTCGGCGAGATCCGGCACGTCCGGGCGGTCTACCTCCAGGACTGGATCGTGGATCCGCAGTTCCCGCTGGTCTGGCGGTTGCAGAAGGACAGGGCGGGCTCCGGCGCGCTCGGGGACATCGGCGCGCACATCGTCGACCTCACCCAGTACGTCACCGGGCAGCTGATCACCGGGGTCAGCGCGGTCACCGAGACGTTCGTCAAGGAGCGGCCGCTGCCGGCCGGGTCGAGCGGCCTGGCCGCGCAGGCCGACGGCAACGGCCGGGCGATGGGCCAGGTCACCGTGGACGACGCCGCGGTCTTCGTGGCCCGGCTCGACGGCGGCGCGCTCGCCACCTACGAGGCGACCCGGTTCGCCACCGGCCGCAAGAACGCCCTGCGCGTCGAGATCAACGGCTCGCTGGGCAGCGTGGTGTTCGACCTGGAACGCCTCAACGAACTGGAGTTCCACGACGCCACCCGGCCCGCCGCCGAGCAGGGGTTCAACCGGATCCTGGTGACCGAGCCGGAGCATCCGTACCTGTCGGCGTGGTGGCCGCCGGGCCACATCATCGGCTACGAGCACTCCTTCACCCACCAGATGCGCGACTTCGTCGAGGCGATCGCCACCGGCGTGGACCCGGCGCCGTCGTTCGCCGACGCGTTGCAGGTCCAGCTCGTGCTCGACGCGGTGACCCGCTCCGCCGAGCGGGCCGCCTGGACGGAGGTGGAGCCGGCGCTGGCCGAGGTGGCCGCCTGACCGATCCGCCCCGCGGCGCCCCGCGCGCCGCCCGACTCGGCTGTCCACGCGGCGCTCCCGCGCCGCCCGAAGGGCTTTCCGGTGCCGACCGGCGAGGGCCCGCCGCGGTTGCGCCCCGCGGCGGGGACGAGGTCGGCCCCGGGGAGCGTGCCGCCGCAGGCGAACCCGCGGCCGGCACGAACCAGCACGGCCGTCCGGTGCGGCCGGACCGGGATTCCCCGGCCGCACCGGCGGTCCGGTCCGACGACGGGGAGGCAAGAACGATGCGTACGGGTGTCTGGCTGGTGGGAGCGCGCGGCTCGGTCGCCACCACCAGCATGGTCGGGGCGCTCGCCCTGCGGGCCGGGCTCACCGACCCGACCGGCTGTGTCACCGAGCTGCCCGAGCTGCGGGGGCCGGCCCTGCCGTCCTTCGCCGACCTGGTGTTCGGTGGCCACGACGTGGTCGACACCCCGCTCACCAAGCGGGCCGAGGCGCTCGCCGCCGCCGGGGTGCTGCCCGGCCGGCTGGTCGACGCCCTCACCGGCGAGCTGGCCGACGTGGAGGCGGAGCTGCGTCCCGCCCCGAGCGGCGGCAGCCCGGCCGAGCGGGCCGCCGCGGTGGCCCGCGACCTGTCCGAGTTCCGCCGCCGGCACGCGCTGGACCGGGTGGTGGTGGTCAACGTCTCCGCCACCGAGCCGGTGCCCGAGCCGCACCCGGCCCACCACGACCTCGCCGCGCTGCGGGCGGCGCTGGCCGGCCCGGCCGAGGTGCTGCCGCCCAGCTCGCACTACGCGTACGCGGCCTTCACCGCCGGCTGCCCCTACGTGGACTTCACCCCGTCCACCGGGGCCCGGCTGCCGGCCCTGGCGGCGCTGGCCGAGGAACGCGGCCTGCCGTACGCCGGGAACGACGGCAAGACCGGGGAGACCCTGGTCAAGTCGGTGCTCGCACCGATGTTCGCGATGCGGCACCTGGCCGTGCGCTCCTGGTCCGGGGTGAACCTGCTCGGCGGCGGCGACGGCGCCACGCTCGCCGAACCGGCCGCCAACGCGGCCAAGGTGGCCAGCAAGCAGCGGGTGCTCGGGGAGACCCTCGGCTACGTCCCGCAGGGCGACACCCGGATCGACAACGTGGCCGAGCTGGGCGACTTCAAGACCGCCTGGGATCTGGTCACCTTCGCCGGGTTCCTGGGCACCGGCATGCGGATGGAGTTCACCTGGCACGGCTGCGACTCAGCCCTCGCCGCCCCGCTGGTGCTCGACCTGGCCCGGCTCACCGCCGCCGCGCACGCCGCCGGGCGCACCGGACCGCTGACCGAGCTGGCCTTCTTCTTCAAGGACGGCATCGACGCGCCCACCCACGCGCTGGCCGGGCAGTGGACCCTGCTCCGGGAGTTCGTCGCCGGCCTGCACGCCGGGGCGGCCCGATGACCCGCCTCGCCGACCTCGCCGAGCTGGTCCGGGCGCCGGCCGCGCTCTCCGTACCGGGGGACGTGCTGTCCGGCGCGGCGGCGGCCGGCGCGCTGGACCGGCGGACGCCCGCGCTGGCCGGGGCCTCGGTGCTGCTCTACTGGGCCGGGATGGCCGCCAACGACTGGGCGGACCGGCGGCTCGACGCCGTCGAGCGCCCCGAGCGGCCGATCCCGTCCGGCCGGATCCGCCCGGCCACCGCGCTCGGCGTCGCGGCCGGGCTGACCGCCGCCGGGCTCGCCGTGGCAGGCGCCGCCGGGGGCCAGCGGGCCGCCGCCGTCGCGGTCCCGCTCGCCGCCACCATCTGGGGCTACGACCTGCTGGCCAAGAACACCGCCGCCGGCCCGGCCGTGATGGCCGCCTGCCGGGGGCTGGACGTGCTGCTCGGCGCGACGGGCGGCCGGCCGGTCCGGGCGCTGCCGGCCGCGCTGACCGTGGCCGCGCACACCTGGACCGTCACGGCGCTGTCCCGCCGCGAGGTCTCCGGCGCCGACCGGCGGCTGCCCCGGGCCACCCTGGCCGGGACCGCGCTGGTCGCGGCCACCGCGCTGGGCCGCCCCGACCCGGTGCCGCTGGCGCTCGACTTGGCCAGGCAGTAGGCCAGCATCTCCTCGCGCGTCATCGCATCCCTCCCGTGCCGGTCACCGGCC